>NZ_JPJC01000229.1:62768-69272 GCF_000733135.1 Sphingomonas sp. FUKUSWIS1 | reverse complement strand
GGCGGGCTCAAGCCGCCGCGTCGACGCTGTCGGTGTGGACGTCGAAGCCCACGAGCCGCGCTGGCCCGAACGTCGTCGTGAGCGCGGCATCGGTCGCATCGCGGCCGCGCGCCATCAGGATCCGGCCGATCCGCGGCTGGTTGTGTCGCGCGTCAAACGTATGCCAGCGGCCGCCGAGATAGACGTCGAACCACGCCGAAAAATCCATCGGCGCATCGACCGGGGGAATGCCGATATCGCCGAGATAGCCGGTGCAATAGCGCGCCGGAATGTTCATGCAGCGGCACAGCGTGATCGCGAGATGCGCGAAATCGCGGCACACGCCCTGCTGTTCCTGATGCGCATCCCAGGCGGTCTTGGTCGCCCGCGCATGATGATAGCCGAATTCGATATGGTCGTGCGTGAACTGCACGATCGCCTGCACGCGCGCCCAGCCTGAGGGCACATGCCCGAAGAGCGACCAAGCGGTCTCGGACAGCCGGTCGGTCTCGCAATAGCGGCTGCCGAGCAGGAAGACGAGGATCTCGTCCGGCAGATCCTCGACGGCATGCTGAACGGCATCGGGATCGACTGGGTCGGGCTGCCCGTCATCCTCGATCGTGAAGTCGCACGACAGCGTCAGGCCGCCGGCGGGGACGGTCATGCGCGTGCAGACATTCCCGAACGCGTCGAGATAATCGTAGATCGGGACGTCGGGGCTTGCGACGATCCGGTGCGGGGTGACCAGATCGCGGTTGCGCGACGGGTGAAGGCTCAGCATCGCCATCAGCGGCGTCGGAACATCGGCTTCGAAGCGAATATCATAGCCGGCGCGGATCAGCATGCGGTCGTCTTTCTCATGCCCGGACCGGCTGCGGCGCGAGCGGGGTTGTGGCTGTAGGGGCGACGTCCGGACCGTCGACGGCGATGTCGACTGAGACGGTCATGTCGAGGAAGCTGCCGGGGAAGCCCGCCCAGCTTCCCGAGATCGGCACGGCCTGGTAGATGTCGCGGGCGATCGCGACGCGGATCAGCCCGCGACTGCCGATGATGCCGTTGGTCGGATCGAACTCGACCCAACCCGATCCCGGCAGATAGATGCGGACCCAGGCATGCGTGTTGCCGCCCCCCGTCCGCTGCTCGCGGCTCGATGGATTATAGACATAGCCCGACACGAACCGCGCCGCGAAGCCGAGCGCGCGCGCCGCTTCGATCATCAGCATCGCATAATCGCGGCAGGTACCCTTGCGCCGGGCAAGCGTCTCGATCGGCGACTGCGTCCCCTTTTCGGGGCGCGGCACATAGGTGAAGTCGCGCCGGATCGCCGCGGTCATGTCGGACAGCATCGCCAGCGTATCGGTCCGCCCCGAGGGATCGAGGAACCGCCGCGCCCAGCGATCGATCTCGCGGTGCGGATCGTGATGCTGGCGCTCGATCGACCGCAACAGGTCGGGCATGTCCTCGGACGAATAGGTGAACGGATAGGAGCGTGCGTATTGCTCGATATCGACCGTCGCGAGTTCGGCGGGGCTGTGATCAAGCCGCACCCGGCTGTCGAACACGAGTTCGCGCGCACGGCGATCGAACGTCGCGATCGCCACCGAATTGCCGAACACGTCGTGCAGCCACCGCACCTCCGACGGTTCGGGGGTTATGGTCAGCTCGGCCGAAATCAGCTGCTGGTCATGGCTTTCGCGCGGACGGACCATGATACGGTGCTCGCCAAATGCTACCGGTTGCCGGTAAGTGTATCTCGTCACGTGAGAAAGTGTGAGAAATGGCATTCAGGATCCGTATCGCATGACCAACCGGACCGAGGGACCGCTGATCGCGGCAGGAGACAGGCCTCCAACCGTCATCGTCAACCCGAAAGGCGCATCATCGTTCCTCCTGATCGGCGATCATGCTGGAAATTCAGTGCCCGTGTCGCTCGGGTCGCTCGGTCTCGACGATGCCGAACTGGAACGGCACATCGGCTGGGACATCGGCGTCGGCGAGGTCGGACGGTTGCTGGCGAACCGGCTCGACGCGGTCTTCATCCATCAGACCTATTCTCGGCTGGTCGTCGACTGCAACCGGAGCGAGACGCAACCCGATGCGATCGCCGAGACCAGCGACGGCACGCCGATCCCCGGCAATCGCGACCTGAGCGAGGCGGATCGAGCCGCGCGATATGCCGTGATCCATGCGCCCTATCATGCGGCGATCGCGGCCGAGATCGCACGCCGGGATGCCGCCGGACAACCGACGATCCTGGTTGCGCTGCACAGCTTCACCCCGGCGATGCGCGGCGCGGACGGGGCGGGATTGCGGCCCTGGCATATCGGAATCCTGCACGATGGCGGCGACACGCGCTTCGCCCTCGCGATGCTCGAGGTCCTGGCGGGCGAGCCCGACCTCGTGGTGGGTGACAACGAGCCCTATCGGATGGACTTAATCGATTATACGATCCCGCGGCACGCCTATCCGGCACGGCGCCTCTATGCGGAGATCGAGATCCGCCAGGACCTGATCGGCGCGCCCGATGGCTGTGCTGCCTGGTCCGAACGGGTTGCGTCCGCTCTGACATCCGCCAGCGCGCGCGTCCGTTCCGCATGACACCAAACTTCCCGGGGATCGACCACAGCCTGTCTCGCGTTTGACGACCCGGGTCCGGTGACGCCGGCTGCGTCGCCGATCGTATGCCGGACCCGAGTTGGTGTTCCTGCGAGTAGAAAATTCGATGCCCTCGAGTCCGAACAATGTCCCCGGGAACGACCGTCAGCGCGTATCGGGACGTCCCGGCGAAGGCGACCATCGCGAAGTGTTTGCCGCGATCGATATCGGCTTCGGGCTGGTCGAGCTGATCTTCGACGGCGATCGCGCGGTCGATTGCCGGTTCCTCGAGACGAACGCGCAATTTCTCCGGCAGACGGGCCTGCGCGATCCGGTCGGACAGACCTGGCACGCGCTGCAGCCCGCGCTGGATGGCGACTGGATCGGGACGTTCGACGAGATCGCCCGGACCGGGCACGCAACCCGGTTCGAGACGCGCGTGGCGCAGGGCGATCGGCGCTATGATGCACAGGTCGCGCGGATTGGCGAGCCGGGCTCGGTCAGGATCGTCGTGCTGCTGAGCGACGTAACCGAGCGGCGCAGGACCGAGACGCTCGCCCGCGAAGCCGAGGAACGGTTGCAGCTGGCGCTTTCGGCCGGCGGCGGGATCGGTACCTGGGACTGGGACATCGCCCGGGATCGCGTCACCGCCGATGCCCGGTTCGCTCTGCTGTACGGGGTGGATCCGGCAGCCGCGGCGGCGGGCGCACCGATCACGACGTTCTTTCAAGGTATTCATCCGGACGACCGCGCGCGTACCGAGCAGGCAATCGAGGCGGCGGTCCAATCGGGCGGCCCCTTCGAAGCCGAATATCGCTTGCTCGAGCGCGACGGGACGATCCGCTGGGTCATCGCGCAGGGCCGCTGCGAGCGCGCGGCCGACGGGACTTCGCTACGTTTTCCCGGGATCAGCTTCGAAATCACCGCCCGCAAGCTCGCCGACGTGCGGCAAACCGCGTTGCTGGCGCTCGGCGATGCGATTCGCGATCTGACCGACCCTGCGGCAATCGCCTATGCAGCGGCCGAAATCCTCGGCCACGCCCTGCAGGTCAGTCGGGTCGGCTACGGTGTGATCGACACCCTTGCGGAAACGATCACCGTCGAGCGGGACTGGAATGCGCCGGGGACTTGCACCCTGGCGGGCATGCTGCAGTTCCGCGATTATGGGTCCTATATCGAGGATTTGAAGGCAGGGCGCACGGTCGTGATCGCCGATGTCGAGCGCGACCCGCGCACCGCTGCGGGTGCTGCCGGCCTGAAGGCGATCAGCGCATGGTCGTTCGTCAACATGCCGTTGCTCGAACAGGATGCGTTCGTCGCGCTGCTCTATGCCAATCACGATCAGCCGCGAGTCTGGGCGGACGAGGAACTCCAGCTTATGCGCGAGGTCGCGGACCGGGTGCGTGCGGCGACCGAGCGGCTGCGTGCGGAAGCAGCACTCCGCGAGAGTGAAGAGCAGTTCCGCGTCTTCGCGCAAGCGGTGCCTAGCCTGATCTGGGCGGCGCGTCCCGATGGCGAGATCTACTGGGTCAATCAGCAGGTCTATGATTATGCCGGTATCTCGCCCGGCGCTCTAACCGGATCCGGCACCTGGCTGTCACTGGTTCACGCCGACGATCGCGAAGCCACGGCGACGACGTGGCAGGCCGCACGTGATACGGGCACTACCTATGCCGCCGAGTTCCGGTTGCGTAGTGCTGATGGCGGCTACCGATGGTTTCTTGCTCGCGCGGAGCCGGTACGGACCATCGGCGGCCAGATCACGCGCTGGGTCGGCACGAATACGGACATCGACGATGGCCGCCGGCATGCCGCCGAACTGCTCGCCTGGACCGAAACGCTCGAGGATCAGGTCGCCGCGCGCACCCGCGAGTTGATGGATGTCGAGGCCGCGCTGCGCCAGAGCCAGAAGATGGAAGCCGTGGGCCAGCTGACCGGCGGGCTGGCACACGACTTCAACAATCTGCTGACGGGGATCATGGGCAGCCTCGAATTGCTCGGCATCCGCATCGCACAGGGACGGCTGGGCGATGTCGAGCGTTACTCGCTCGCTGCCCAGGGTGCCGCCAAACGTGCCGCGGCGCTGACCCACCGCCTGCTGGCCTTTTCGCGGCGGCAGACGCTCGACCCCCGGCCGACCGACGTCAACCGATTGATCGGCGGGCTGGAGGAGCTCGTGCGCCGGACGGTCGGGCCCGACGTCGCTGTTGAGGTGGTCGCCTCCGCCGGGCTGTGGCCGACGCTCGTCGATCCCAACCAGCTTGAAAATGCGATCCTCAACCTGTGCATCAACGCGCGCGATGCGATGCCCACGGGCGGGCGGCTGACGATCGAGACGGCCAATCGCTGGATCGACGCGCGGATGGGTCGCGACCGCGATCTCGATCCCGGTCAATATGTCTCGCTCTGCGTGTCCGACAACGGTACCGGCATGCCCCCCGAGGTCGTCGCCAAGGCCTTTGATCCGTTCTTCACGACCAAGCCCTTGGGTCTGGGCACGGGGCTCGGCCTGTCGATGATCTACGGCTTTGCGCGCCAGTCGGGCGGACAGGTCCGGATCTATTCGGAGGTCGGCGAAGGCAGCAATATCTGCATCTATCTGCCACGGCATTTCGGTCCGTCGGACGACGACGAACCGCAGCCCGATTTTGCCGAGGTCCCGCGCGCTATCCGTGGCGAGACCGTCCTGATCGTCGACGACGAACCCACCGTCCGCATGCTGGTCGTCGAGGTGCTCGAGGAACTGGGCTATGCGGCGATCGAGGCCGCGGACGGGCCTGCCGGCCTGAAGATCCTCCAGTCCGACACGCGCATCGACCTGCTGGTCACGGATGTCGGCTTGCCGGGGGGGATGAACGGGCGGCAGATGGCGGATGCCGCGCGCGTTGGCCGTCCGGACCTCAAGATCCTCTTCATCACCGGCTATGCCGAGAATGCAGTGGTCGGCAACGGCCATCTCGATCCGGGCATGCACGTTATGACGAAACCCTTCGCGATCGACGCGCTGGCCGGCCGTATCCGCGATCTCATCCGCCTGCCCTAGTCCACATGCCAGGCCCCCCCGCCCGGGTTGTGCCAGTTCATGACGGAAAGTTCATTTAAGGGGTTTAACGCCGTTTCGGCCACAGCTAGAGGACCTGCTCAAAGGGGAAGCTAAGGCGATGATGCGGAAGGCAAGTTTACTTTCCGTCTGGGCTTGTCTGCCGGCGCTTGGCGCCTGCAACCGGCACCAGTCGACGCTGGCTCCGTTCGGTGAACAGGCCGATCAGGTCCTGTCGATCACCATCGTGCTGGTCGTCGGCGCGGTCGTGCTTGCACTGGGTCTTGCGCTGCTGATGCGGCATGCGATCCGCGCGCCCGAGGGGCGGTTGACCCACAAGGGCGGGATGAAGATGGTCCTGTGGCTTGGCGGGATCGGCCCGTCGATCCTGTTGCTCGCGCTGCTGCTCTACGCGTTGCCCGCGATGCGCCCCCGACCGGTCGCCGATGCCGACCTGCGGATCGGCGTCGATGGCGAACAATTCTGGTGGCGCATAAGGTACGCCCCGCCCGGCGGCGCGGTCGTCGAGGCGGCGAACGAACTCCGCCTCCCCGTCGGCCGCACCGTCGAGCTGTCGCTGCGCAGCCCCGACGTCATCCACAGCTTCTGGGTGCCGGGGCTTGCTGGCAAGATGGACATGATCCCCGGCCGCACCAATCGCCTCGTCGTCCGCGCGATCAAGGCCGGAACATATCGCGGCGTCTGCGCCGAATTCTGCGGGCTGGGGCATGCGCTGATGGCATTCGACGTCGTCGCGATGGAGCCTGCCGCGTTCGAGCGCTGGCTCACCGCGCAGGCGCGTCCGGCGACGGTCACCGCATCGCCCGGTGCGAGGCTGTTCGCCAGCTATGGCTGCAGCGGCTGCCACAGCGTTCGCGGGGTGGGCCCGG
>NZ_JPJC01000229.1:28852-62635 GCF_000733135.1 Sphingomonas sp. FUKUSWIS1 | reverse complement strand
GGCGGGGATCCTGCCGATGACCCATGCCAATATCGCGCGGTTCGTGCGTGAGCCCGGCAAGACCAAGCCCGGCGTCCGCATGCCCGCCTTCCCGCAGATGTCGGCCGCCGAAGCCGACCAGATCGCCAGCTATCTTCAGGGGCTGAAATGACGACCGACAGTCCGGCCTATGTCGCCCCCGACCAGAACGATCCCGCGGTCCGAAAGGGCCAAGAGGATCGCCTGCGCGAGGTCTGGAAACCGCCGAGCGGCTGGTTCTTCCGCTGGACCGACGTCAACAACAACCGGATCGGCGTCTGGTACACGCTGACCGCGTTCGGCTTCATGCTGTTCGCGGGCGTGCTCGCGCTGATCATGCGCACGCAGCTGGCGGTGCCGAACAACGATCTCGTCACCGCGAACACGTTCAACCAGCTGTTCACGCTGCACGGCTCGATGATGATGTTCCTGTTCGCTGTGCCGATGTTCGAGGCGGTCTCGATCATTCTGCTGCCACAGCTGCTCGGCGCGCGCGACCTGCCCTTCCCGCGGCTGTCGGGCTTTGGCTATTGGAGCTTCCTGATCGGCGGCGTGTTCGTCTCCGGATCGATCTTCTTCGATGCCGCGCCCGATGGCGGCTGGTTCATGTATCCGCCGCTGACGACGCGGACCGATCTCAGCGGGCTCGGCGCGGACATCTGGATGCTGGGCCTCAGCTTCATCGAGGTGTCGTCGGTCGCAGCCGCCGTCGAGCTGATCGTCGGCGTGCTCAAATGCCGCCCGCCCGGCATGCGGCTCAACCTCATGCCGCTTTACGCCTGGTACATCCTGGTCGTCGCGGTGATGATCCTGTTCGCCTTCCCGCCGCTGATCGCAGGCGACGTGCTGTTCGAGATGGAGCGGCTGCTCAACTGGCCGTTCTTCAACGCGGAAAAGGGCGGCGACCCGCTGTTGTGGCAGCACCTGTTCTGGATCTTCGGCCACCCCGAAGTCTATATCGTCTTCCTGCCGTCGATCGCGCTGTTCGCGATGCTCATCCCGACCTTCGCACAGCGGCATCTGCTGGGTTATCCGTGGATCGTGCTGGCGGCGGTCGGCACCGCGTTCCTGAGCTTCGGGCTGTGGGTCCACCACATGTTCACGACCGGGCTGCCTAAGATCAGCCTCGCCTTCTTCGCGGCAGCGTCCGAGGCGGTTGCGATCCCGACCGGCGTCCAGATATTCGTGTTCATCGCGACTCTGTGGGCGGGCAACGTCAAGAAATCGACTCCCTTGCTTTACGCGAGCGGCAGCCTTGCGGTGTTCGTGATCGGCGGTCTGACCGGCGTGATGGTCGCGGTCGCGCCTTTCGACTGGCAGGCACACGACACCTATTTCATCGTCGCGCATCTCCATTACGTGCTGATCGGCGGTACGCTGCTGCCGCTGTTCGCCGGGCTCTATTATTATTGGCCGCTGGTTACCGGCAAGAAGCTGTCGGATCGGCTCGGGCGGACCGCGTTCTGGATCATGTTCGTCGGCATGAACCTGACCTTCTTCCCGATGCATTTGTCGGGCCTGCTCGGCATGCCGCGCCGCGTGTTCACCTACCCCGAGGAACTCGGCATCGGCGGGCTCAATCTCGCCTCGACCGCCGGCTCCTACATGTTCGCGCTCGGCGTGCTGATCGTCTGTATCGACCTCGCGCTGTCGCCGCGCCGCCCCAAGGCGCCGCGCAATCCGTGGAACGCAGGGACGCTCGAATGGCTGGCGCTGCCCGATGACGAGGACTGGGGCATCCGCTCGGTCCCGCTGATCGAGAGCCGCTATCCGATCTGGGACCAGAAGAATTTCGTCCAGAAGGTCGACGAGGGTCGTTTCTTCCTGCCCGACGCGGAGGAGATGCGGCGCGAGTCGATCATCACCACCGTGCTCGACGCACGACCGTTGCAGGTCATCCGCCTCGGCACGCCCAGCGTGAAGCCGATGATGACCGCGGTCGCACTGGCGGGCGTATTCATCCTGACGACCTATCACCTCTATCTGCTGTCAGCGCTCAGCGGCGTCGCGACGCTCGCCTGCGTGCTGTGGTGGCTGTGGACCGGCACCGCCGAGATCCCCGAAAAGCCGACCAAGCATATCGGTCACGGGATCGAGGTACCGCTCTATACCTCGGGGCCATCGGCGCCGGGCTGGTGGGCGATGTTCATCACGATGATGGCGGATGCGACCGCGTTTTCGGGGCTCGTCTTCGGCTATTTCTTCTTCTGGACGATCCATAGCAATTTCCCGCCCACGGGCGCGGGGCTGGACGGACCCGGCGTATTCTGGCCGATGGTCGCGCTGGCGCTGACGTTGACCGGCTGGGCGGCGACCGTCGGCGCGCGCGAGGTGCATCGTCGCGGCAACGTCGCCGTGGGCCGCCTATTGCTGGTCCTAGGCATCGTCGCAACGCTGTCGAGCCTGTTCGCCGGGCTCGCCGGGCCGTGGTATTCGGGGATGGACCCTGAACTGCATGTCTATCCGGCGATCGTCTGGACGCTCGCGATCTGGACGGCGGTGCATGCCGCGATCGGCGTGATCATGCAGGCCTATACGCTCGCGCGTAGCCTCGCGGGCAAGATGACGCCGGTCTATGACGCCGATCTGCGCAACATCACCGTCTACCATCATTTCCTCGCACTGACGGGCATCGTGACGTTCTGCACGATCGGCCTGTTCCCGGGGGTCGCATGACAACACCGAAGGACAATCGGAAACACTGGGCGCGCGACCTGAAGGTCACGTTGTGGACGCTGATCGTCCCGCCGACGATCTGGGCCGTGCATTTCCTGTTCTGCTATCTGTGGGTCGCGGTGACGTGCGCCAAGTCCCCCACGCCGGCGACAGCGCTGACGGGCTTTCCCGTGGCGACCCTGATCGCGACGATCGTCGCGTTGCTCGGCATCCTCGCCGCGGGCTATATCGCGCGTGTCCAGTCGCAGACGCCGGGCGACGCCCCGCCGCATGACGAGGGGACCGCGATCGACCGGCTGCGCTTCCTTGCGCTGTCGACCCGGCTGCTCGCAGGCCTGAGCTTCGTCGCGGTGATCTTCACCGCGCTGCCCGTGATCGTCTTCGGCGACTGCCGATGAGGCGCGCGAGCCTCGCGCTCGGCGTCGCGCTGGCGCCGATCGGCTGGGCGTTCGCCGCCGCGCCGCTCGGCATGGTCGGCCACATGACCGGCCACATGATCGCCGTCGCAGTCGCGGCACCGTTCCTCGCCTATGGCATCGCGGGCAGCCGGTTCGATCCCGCCGAGCGCTGGCCGACGATCGTCACTCCGCTGGCCATGTCGCTGGTCGAGCTGGTCGTCGTGTGGCTCTGGCACCTCCCCGCGCTCCGGCTGCGCGTCGACATGCAGCCGGTTGCGCTGCTGCTTGAACAGGCGAGCTTCCTCGCGGCCGGCCTGCTGCTCTGGAGCGCGGTGCTTGGCACGCGCACCGGTGGCGCGACCGACCGGCGCGTATCGGGCGTCGCGGCGATGCTGCTGACGTCGATGCACATGACCCTTCTCGGCGCACTCGTCGGCCTCGCCCCGCGGCCGCTTTACGCGATGATGGCGATGCACCCGGCCGCGCACGGCCTCGACGCGCTCGAGGATCAGCAGCTCGGCGGCGTCGTCATGCTGATGGTCGGCGCAGCAAGCTATTTCCTCGGCGGGCTCGCGATGCTCGGCGGGGTATTGAAGACACGGAGCGCGACGGCATGACGATCCGCATTACCTGGGCGCGCGCGATCGCCGCGATCGTCGCGCTGGCGCTTGCCGGGCTGTTGTTCGCCTGGTCGGGCGTGTTCAACATCGCCGCCTCGTCGGGTCATTGGAAGATCACCGACTGGTTCCTTCACTGGACGATGCGCAATTCAGTGCGCACGCACGCCGCCTTCACCGCGCCCGACGATCCCAAGGCGAATGAAGGCCTCGTCAGCGCGGCGGGCCTGTTCAGGGCAAGCTGCGCCTCGTGCCACGGCGCGCCCGGCGTGCGTCCGTTGCCGGTGATGCAGGCGGCGACGCCCCCTGCCCCCGACCTCGCGGTCAACGCGCGCGAATGGACCGACAAGCAGATCTTCTGGATTCTCAAGCACGGCGTCAAATATACCGGCATGCCCGGCTGGGCGGCCAAGGACCGCGACGACGAGGTCCGCCGCATGGTCGCGTTCGTCCGCCTGTTGCCGGAGATGTCGCCTGCGACCTATCGCGCCCTGACCGAAGTCCCCGGCAGCGGTACCGCCGGTCCTGACACAGCACGTATCGCCGTCTGCGCCGGCTGTCATGGCACGGACGGCCGCGGCCGTGGCCAGCCCGACATGCCCGTGCTCGGGGGCCAGAGCCCCGTCTATCTGCGTGCTGCGCTCCAGGCCTATGCGACTGGCAAGCGCCAGAGCGCGGTCATGGCCAACGCCGCCGCGACACTGACGCCCGGAGAGATGACGCGGCTCGCGCGGCATTTCGCCGCCATGCCGGGTCTCGGCACGACCACAGCCTCGGGCAGCGTGAATGCCGCGCGGATCGTCCGCGAGGGCCTGCCTGCCAAGCAGCTTCCCGCCTGCGCCAGCTGCCACGCGCCGGGCAAGCCCTATCCAATTCTTGCCGGGCAGAGCGCCACCTACATCGCACAGCGCCTGCGCAACTGGCGGGGTGACGAGACGGTGGTAGACGCGCGCAAGTCGCAGGCGACGATGCCGGTGATCGCGCGCCGCATCCCCGAGGACATGATCGACCTGATCGCCGCGTATCTCGCCGGCAAATAAGCTGCGTCCCGCGCTGTGCGGGACGCCCTCCGGATCAGTTGCTCACCGCGACGAAGACCGGTCCGTCCACGAAAAGGTCGGCTGCGCGCTCGCCGGTGGCGAGCCGGGTTTCACCCCACCATGCCGCAGGAACCGCCGCCCCCGACTGATCGAGCAATTCCGCCGCGCAGCGTAGTGAGACCGCAACCCGCAAGGTCTGTCCGTTCGCGCGGCGCTCAAAAGCGAGGACATGCGCGGCACGCGGTCCGGTCACGTCGAGAGGGGCGTAGTCACCCTGGGCGAAAATCTCGGGTGCGTCCGCCCGGGTCGCGAGCAGGCGGGCGATCAGCGCGAGCTTTGCAGGCGCATCGTGCCCGAGCAGCCGCGCGCGGCAGGCATAATCCACCGGCCGGCGGTTGTCCGGATCGACCAGGCTGAGATCCGCCAGTTCGGTGCCCTGATACAGATCGGGGACCCCCGGCACGGTGTAACGCAGCGCCGTCTGAACGAGCGCATTCGCCTGCGCCGCCGCCGCGGTCGCTTCGACCAGATCATGCAGATCGCGCAGAAACGCCGCGGAACGGCCCGGGTCGAGCAAGGCGCGGGCGAGTACGTGACAGCGTTCCTCATAGGCCTCGTCCGGCGCCTCCCAGGACGACCGCAGCTTGGCCTCGCGCAGCGACTTTTCCTGCCACCCGACGATGCGTTCGGCAAAAGCGGCAAGCCCTGCGCGGTCATCGATCTGCAGCCCCTCGGGCCACGCGCCGAACAGCGTCTGCAGCAGCATATAGGCATCGCCTGCATCCACCGCGTCGTCGATAGCGGCCGCCGCGGCGAGCCAGCCCGTCACGGTCTCACACCAGCGCACCGGGATCTCGCTCAGCACCGCGAGACGTGCACGGACGTCCTCGCCACGCTTGTGATCATGCGTCGCCGACGCCAGCATCGCACGCGGCCAACAGGCGGCGCGCTCCGCCATCGCGGCATGAAACGCCTCGATGGGCAACGTGAAGGCCGCAGGGTCGAACCCGACGTCGTTGCGCGACAGCAACCGGCCATAGCGGTAGAAGGCGGTGTCCTCGACGGCCTTCGCCACGATCGGTGCCGAGAGTTGCTGGAACCGCCGCACCGCGGCCGCTGCGAGATCCGGGTCGCCCGGACCTTCGCCAGCCAGCCAGTCGAGGATCAGGTCGACGACCGGTCCTTCGCCGGGTGCCAGATGCGTCGCAACCCGCTCGCGCACGATCGCCCGGATCGCGGCATCGGCGGCGGGTGCCGCGATGCCGGTGCCATAGGTGCGATAGACCGGGAAGACCCAGAGCATGCGCTCGACCGCCCGCCGGATCATCCCCGCGGTTACCCCGTCGCCCGTTGGCGTCGACCGCGCCAGCGCGACGAACGCCGCGACGCATCGGGCAAGCTGCCCCTCGAACTGCCAGGACAGCATGTCCTGACGCGCGCGCAGATCCTCGGGCTCGAACGCGGCCGACCGCCCGCTGATATCCGCCCAGAGCTCGGCGAGCGGTGCGGCGCCGTCCTCGTCATGCAACAGCGCGGTGACCTGCGCCATGAAGTCATACCCACTGGTACCATCGATTCCCCAGTCGGTGGCTAGCGGTTCGCCCTCCGCGAGGATCTTCTCGACGACGATATAGGCCGGATCCGCGCCAGCTAGCGTGATCGCGTCGAAGTGCGCGCGCAGCATTCGGCAATAGCCGGCGGGGTCGGTCAGTCCGTCGACATGATCGACCCGGACACCGTCGATCAGCCCCTCGGCATAGAGGTCGAGATACAGGCGGTGGCTCGCCTCGAACACTGCGGGGTCTTCCGCGCGCAGTCCGGCGAGATCGTTGATCGTAAAAAACCGTCGCCAGTTGAGATCGTCGTTCGCGGTGCGCCACGATGCCAGCCGGTAATGCTGCCGATCGAGCAACACGGCCAGGTCGTCGCTCGTGGCGGTCGCGTGATCCTCGGGACGGAGCGGCAGACGGTGCTCGCCATAAGCGACCAGCATCGGCACATCGTCGACCAGTTCGACGCTGAGCGCACCCTGCGCGATCGCCACCGACACCGGATCGCCCAGGATCGGGAGCAGCACTGGCTCGCGCCAGTCGATATCGAAAAAGTGCGCATAATGGCTCGACGCCCCGTTCGCGAGAACGTCGTTCCACCAGCCATTCTCGCCGCCCGCCACACCCATGTGATTGGGGACGATGTCGACGATCATGCCCATGCCGTGCGCCTTCAACCGGTCGACGAGCCCGCGAAATCCCGCCTCGCCGCCCAGTTCGGGATTGATCCGGGTCGGATCGACAACGTCATAGCCGTGCGTCGATCCGGATCGTGCCGTCGCGATCGGCGAGGCGTAGAGATGGCTGATCCCGAGCGCGGCCAGATAGGGCACCTGCGCCTCGGCGTCCGCGAAGGTGAAGTCCTTGTGGAACTGCATCCGATAGGTTGCGCGCGGCGTCATGACGCGCGTGCCGTGGCGATCAGGGCAAGATGCGCGGCGATCTCGGGGCGCGCGAGGAGCGCGTCGGTGGTGTCTGGCATGCGTCTCCGCCAATTGGGGTGTTCATCGATCGTGCCGGGAAGATTGGGCTGCTCGACGAGGCCGACGAGGTCCTCGAGCGGGAAGATCGCCAGCCCGCAAGGCGTCCGTGCGACATGCGCCAGCGCGGCGTCGACGACCGGCGCGGTGTCGCTCGGATCGGGCTGTGGCCCCGGCGCACCGAGCGCGGTCCACAGCCGGGACCGATCCGCAGCGCGGGCGGCATGGTCGGCCGCCTCGTCGGCGGCCTCGCTGGTCCGGCCAAGGGCCCAGTTCCAGGCGATATCACGACCCTGCCACCAGCCCGCGATCGTCGCGAGATCATGCGTCCCGCTCATCGCGACCGCATCAACCGACCAGGAGTCGGGGGGAATGAAATCACCGTCGCCGTCGCGCTCGAACAAGAGCACGCGCATCCCCAGCATCGCCCGCGTGTCCATCGCCTCGCGAAACCCGTCGGGCACGGTCCCCAGATCCTCGCCGATGACAATCGCGCGCGCGCGGTGCGATTCGATCGCGATGATCCGCATCATGTCGGCAAAGGGCATGTCGAGATACGCCCCGTCCGCCGCCAACGCGCCGTCCGGCACCACCCATAGCCGGCGCAGGCCAAAGGCGTGATCGATGCGAAGCCCGCCGGCATGCGCCAGACCCGCGCGGATCGTCGCGATGAACGGCGCGAAGCCGTTTGCCACCAGCGCGCGCGGATCGAATCCGGTGATGCCCCAGGCCTGCCCGTCGGGGCCGAGCGGGTCGGGTGGCGCGCCGATCGACAGGCCGTTCAGCAGATCACCCCGCCGCCGCCACGCATGACTGCCGCCCGGATCCATGCCGACCGCGAGATCCGCGACCAGACCGACCGCCATGCCGCCATCACGTGCCGTGCGCTGCGCCCGTTCAAGCCCGGTATCCGCCAGCCACTGAAGGAAGACATAGAAGTCGCACGTATCGCGCTGCTCGGTCATGAACGCGGCCACCGCGGCGCCATCGGGATCCTGATAGGCAGCGGGCCAGTCCTGCCATCCCCGGGCGCCCGACTGCGCAAGAAAATGCGCGTGAAGCGCATCGAACGCGGCGTGGAAGCGCAGGTCACTGCCGCCCCTTGCCGCGAACGCCTCGACCTCGGCCCGTACGGTGTCCGGCAACGTGTCGAACCGTCGACGCAGCGCGGCGAGGCGATCCGGGATCGCGCCCGCCCAGTCGATCAGCGCGGGCGGCGACCCTGCGTCCGCTGGCGCATCGCCGGCTATCATGGACGGATCGGCGAGCATGACGTTGAGGAACTGGCGGCTCGACGGGGCATAGGGGCTGAAGCGGGTCGCATCCGCCGGGAACAGCGCATGTGTCGGGCTGATCGCCACCGCATCGGCACCGCGCGTCGCGAACGCGCGCACCGTGTCCGCAAGCGTGCCGAAGTCGCCGAACTCGGTGCCCCGGCCGTCGCGCAGGGCCGGGATCTGCACCGCCGGGCCCCAGAGACGCCCACCTGCGTCGACATCCGCAATCGTGACGCAGCGCGGTGGCGCGATCGCGAGCCGGATGTCCCGGCCGCCGATCGTGAGCATGTGGTATCCCGGCTCCGTGATGCCCGGCAGTTGCCCGTCGACGATCGTCACGGCACGCGACGACCCGTCCTCCAACGTCAGGATGGCAGGTCCGTCGCCTGCTCCAACCGACACCCGCGCACCGATATCTGCCGAGACGAACGACGGAGGTTCGGCACGCGCCGCGCGTGCGGTAGCCAGGCTGGCGCGTATCGCTGCGTCGCAGTCGGCTGGAAGCCCGAGCGCGCTCAGGATCGCTCGCAACGCCTCGTCGGCTACGGTCTGCGCACGCCCGCCGGCATCCTGCCACCGGGGCTGCAGACCAGCGGCGGCGGCGAGGTCGTGGAGCAGGCTCATGCCGCCAGCCACACGGCGACACTCGCGGGCTGCCCCGCATCGCCCTGCGCGAACAGCATCTCGCCGGAGGCCTCCGGAAATGCGACCGGATCCTCGCCGAGATTGAGCGCGATCGTGAGCACCGCGCCGTCGCCCAGCGTCCAGCGCGCGACGACCGCTGCCGGCCCGATCGCCTCCGCGCCCATCGCGCGCGTGCCGGACAGGCGCGGTATGATCGCGCGCTGCCGGACCGCGGTCAGCGTGCGATAAAGATCGCGCCACGCATCGGCGTCGGGACCAGGCGCAGCAACCGACGCCTCGAAGGTCGCGCGCGCATTCGGATCGGGGATCGCCGCGCGGGCGGATTCGTCGGCGAACGCGGCAAACTTCGCGAATTCCCGGCGCCGGCCATCGCGCACCGCATCTGCCAGCTCGTCATGGAAGTCGGTGAAGAACAGGAACGGCGTCTCGCTCCCCGTCTCGTCCCCCATGAACAGCAGAGGGATCTGCGGGCAGAGCAGCAGCAGGACTGTCGCCGCACGCAACCGCGCGTGATCGGTGAGCCGCGTCAGCCGCTCGCCAAGCGCCCGGTTGCCGATCTGGTCGTGGTTCTGGAGAAACGACACGAACGCGGTCGGGGACAGGTGCGCGCTCGGCGTCCCGCGCGTCCGGCCGTCATGATTGGCCGACCCCTCCCCCTGATAGATGAACCCTTCGCCCAGGCACCGCGCGAGACGCTCCGCCGACCGGTCGGCGAAGTCGGCGTAATAGGCGCTGGTCTCGCCCGTCAGCAGCACGTGAAGGACATTGTGGAAATCGTCGTTCCACTGCGCGTCATAGCCGCCCGGCCGCAGTCGATCGGCGTCGTTGCGCTCGTTTTCGAGGACGAGGTGAACCGGCCGGTCGGTCACCGTCGCGCGGATCTCAGCCGCCATCGCGTCGAGGAACCGGTCATTGTCGATCGCGTGGACGGCATCGAACCGAAGACCGTCGATCCGGTAGTCGGTCAGCCACATCAGTGCGTTGTCGATGAAGTAGCGCGCAACCGGCTCGACATCGACCGCCACCGCCCCGCCCCAGGGGGTGTCGACGTCCTTGTGAAAGAACGATCCGGCATAGGCGCCGAGATAATTCCCGTCGGGCCCGAAGTGATTATAAACGACATCGAGCAGCACCGCGACGCCCAGCGCGTGGGCGGCGTCGACCATCGCCCGCAGATCGTCGGGCGTGCCGTAGCTCTCGGCGACCGCATAGGGCAGGACGCCGTCATAGCCCCAATTGCGCGTGCCGCCGAACGCCGCGACCGGCATCAGCTCGATCGCGGTCACGCCGAGCGCGGCGATCTCGGGCAGGCGTGCGGTGATCCCGGCGAAACCGCCCATGCTTCCCGCATGGACTTCCATGATCACCAGCTCCTCCCAGCGCCGCCCGCGCCAGTCAGTCGATTGCCAGCGATACGCAGCGGGATCGACGGTAACGCTCCAGCCATGCACACCCCCCGATTGCTGGCGCGAGGCGGGGTCGGGAACGGCCAGGTCCTCGCCGATCCGGAAGCGATAGCGCGCCCCTGCGCCGACATCGGCGGTCGCGGTGAACCATCCGTCGGCCTGCCCGTCCATCGACGTCGGCGCAGCCCCGTCGATCTCCAGCGTCACCCGGTCGGCATCGGGCGCCCAGAGCCGGAACGCCGTGCCGCCGTTCGCCGGCGTCGCGCCCCACGCGCTCATGCCGGATCCATCGTCCAGGACAGCAGCGCCGCACCCTGTGGTGCGAGGTCATAGCTGTCGGTGATCGGCATCGGTAGCTGATCGGGCTTGGCGCTGTCGATCAGTACCATACGCTCGACCTCGGAGGGCGGTGGCATGGTGAAGGTCAGCGGACCCTCCGACGCGTTCAGCAGCAACGACACGACCTGGATCCTGCCATCCTCGCACAGCGCCGCACGACGCATCGTCAGCGCACGGCCATTGGTGTTTTCCCAGTCCTCAGGCGACAGCTGGACACCGCGCTCGTCCCACCATTCGATGTCCTTCAGACCCTCCGCCGGGGTATCCTCGCCGTAGAGGAAATTGCCCGCGCGCAGCATCGGATAGTCGCGCCGCAACGCGGCCAGCCGCGCGGTGAAGTCGATCAATGCTTCGCCCTCGGGGGTCTTCGCCTGCGTCCAGTCGAGCCAGCTGATCTCGTTATCCTGGCAATAGGCGTTGTTGTTGCCGCCCTGCGTCCGCCCGAACTCGTCGCCCGCGACGAGCATCGGCGTGCCGAGCGAGGCGAACAGCGTCGTCAGCATCGAGCGCGCGACCCGCTTGCGCGTCTCCGCAATCGCGGGATCGTCGGTCGGCCCCTCGACACCCCAGTTGCGCGAGCAATTGTTCGAATGGCCGTCGCGATTGTCCTCGCCATTCGCCTCGTTGTGCCGTTCCTCATAGGCCGTCGTGTCGGCGAGCGTGTAGCCGTCATGCGCGCCGAGCAGGTTGACGCTCGCCCAGGGGCGCCGCGCACGGCGATCGAACAGATCCGCCGACCCGGTCAGCCGCGCCGCCAGATCCGCGCGCTGCGCATGGTCACCGCGCCAGAACTTGCGGACGGTATCGCGGTACTTGTCGTTCCATTCGGCAAAGCCCGGGGGGAAATTGCCGAGCTGATAGCCACCCGGACCGATGTCCCACGGTTCGGTGATCAGCTTCAGCCTGCCCAGTACCGGATCCTGGCGCAGCACGTCGAAGAAGCCGGCGCCCGGATCGAAGCCGGTATCGGTCCGCCCCAGCGTCAGCCCGAGATCGAAACGGAACCCGTCGATCCCGAAGCTGGTCGCCCAGTAGCGCAGCGAATCCGCCACCATCTGGATCACCCGCGCCTTGGTCAGGTTCAGCGTGTTGCCGGTCCCCGTGTCGTTGATCGAGAAGCGCGGCTGATCCTTGACCAGCCGGTAATAGCTCGCATTGTCGAGCCCGCGCCACGACAGTGTCGGCCCCTGCTCGGACCCCTCGCACGTGTGATTGTAGACGACGTCGAGGATCACCTCGATCCCCGCCGCATGAAGACGGCGGATCGACCGGCGCAGTTCGTTGTGGCTGTCGGTAGCAAAAAAGGAGCGTTCGGGCGTGAAGAAGTTGAGGGTGTTGTACCCCCAGTAATTCCTCAGCCCCTTCTCCTGCAGGAAACGATCCTGCGTATAGCTCTGGATTGGCAACAGCTCGAGCGCGGTCACGCCCAGCCGCTTCAGATGATCGATGACTTTGGGATTGCCGAGCGCGGCGAAGGTCCCGCGTTCGGACGGCTGCACCTCGTCGAACAACTTGGTCAGACCCTTGACGTGCGCCTCGTAGATGACCGTCTCGGACCAAGGCGTGTTCGGGCGGACGTCGCGCGACCAGTCGAAATGGCTGTCGGTCACGACTCCCTTGGGCATGGTCAGCGCATTGTCGCGTCGATCGAAGCTAAGATCCTCGCGCGCCGACTTGACCTGATAGCCGTACATCGCGTCGGTCCAGCGCAACTCGCCCGTCATCGCCTTGGCATAGGGATCGAGCAGCAGCTTGTTAGGATTGAACCGGTGGCCTTCTTCGGGCGCGTACCGGCCATAAGCGCGATAGCCATAGGACAGCCCCGGCTGCGCATCGGGGAGATAGCCGTGCCACACCTCGTCGGTCCATTCGGGCAGGACGTAGCGCTTCAGTTCACGGCGGCCGCTGTCGTCATAGACGCACAGCTCGATCTTCTCGGCATTGGCCGAATAGACCGCGAAATTGACCCCGAGCCCGTCGAACGTGGCGCCGAGCGGATAGGCCGAACCGGCCTCGAGCGTATCAGGCAGAAGATGCAAAGCGAGCCCCCAGATTGACGCCAACCTCCACCATTCTAGCAGCGCGGCGGCGTGTCAGGGCGAAAACCCGCCTGCTCTCGCCAATGTTCCCGGTTCGGTTTCTTTTCCCTGTCGACGAGAAATTACCGGCGGTCTCGTGCAAAGCGGGTGACCCCGATCGGCGTCACCCGGTGCGTCGCCGCCGCTATCC
Source organism: Sphingomonas sp. FUKUSWIS1 (assembly GCF_000733135.1). Classification (NCBI taxonomy): domain Bacteria; kingdom Pseudomonadati; phylum Pseudomonadota; class Alphaproteobacteria; order Sphingomonadales; family Sphingomonadaceae; genus Sphingomonas; species Sphingomonas sp. FUKUSWIS1. Next base: position 49,460 of record NZ_JPJC01000229.1, on the reverse strand, counting down.
AAGCTGCTCGAGTTTCGCTTCCGGGGCTGCGGCCGAGGCGCGGAACCGCGCGACGCTCGCCTCCTCGAACGGCTTGGCAACAACGGTCGATACCGTCTTGAAGTCCGCGGTGGCATGGTCCGGCGTCAGCGTCAGGACGATGTACCCCTTGCGATCCTGGTCGCAGAAGCGGACCTCGTCATTGGCGTCGGCGATCAGCGTGCCGATTCCCGGGATCAGCGAGCCATAGGACGGACTGGTGATCGCGGTCGCGCCGAATTCGACCGCGACGAGCTTCCCCGATGCATCGTGCAGATCGTTCGCCCAGCCGGCATGGCTATCCCCCGACAGCACGACCGGTCGCGACCCCGACCGCTTGAACGCGGCATAAAGCCGTTCGCGTGCTGCAGGATAGCCGTCCCAACTGTCGAAGTTGAACGGCAGACCCGCGCGATAGGATGCCATGCTCGCCATCAGCGCCGTGCGCCATTTCTCCGGGAGCCGCGCCATCATCGCGGCGAAGCGATCGGGGCCGAGCTGCTTCTCGAGATCGGGGCCGGCGACGCGCGCCATCACCACCTGGTTGCCGAGTACCTGCCATGGCTTGCCCGCCGTGACCGACGCCGCCATCGTCCGCTCGATCCAGGCGAGCTGCGGTGCGCCCAGCATTTCGCGACCCGGCTGCGCGCGCTCCGCCATCATCGGGGCATATTCTGCAGGCGCAATCGCCTCGCCCTTTGCCGCGACCTGCCTGCTCCGCGCGAGCAGCCGCGTCTCGACCATCACCAGCGTCGCGAGTTCGCCGAACTCGAAACTGCGGTTGATCGCTTCCCACGGCTCGCCGGGCTTCGGGTCGCGGATCGGCATCCATTCGAAATAGGCCTGCATCGACGCGGCCTTGCGCGCCTTCCAGTCGCCCTCGGTCGCCGGGTCATGGTTCTCGGCGCCACCGATCCAGTCGTCATTGGCGACCTCGTGATCGTCCCACACGCAGATGAACGCCGCCCGGGCATGCGCCGCCTGCATGTCGGCGTCGCGCTTCACCTGCGCGTGACGCATCCTATAGTCGGCGAGCGTCAGGATCTCATGCGTGGGCTCGACCAGACGGCCGATCTTTTTGCCGATGTCGCCGCCATAGCCGTCGATGGCATATTCATAGATGTAGTCGCCGAGATGCAGCACCGCGTCGAGCCGGTCGAGTTTCGCGATCGAAGCATAGGCGTTGAAGAACCCGCCGGGGTAGAGCTGGCACGACACCACGCCCATGACGACATCCGCCACCGCGCCGCGGGGCAGCGTGCGGACCCGGCCGACGGGCGAGCGCGTGCCCGCCGCGGTTTCGAACCAGTAGCGATACTCGGTTCCGGGCTTCAGCCCCGTCACCGCAACCTTGGCGGTGAAGTCGCGCGCGGCACGCGCCGCGATACGGCCCGAACGGAGGGGCGTATCGCCCTCGCGCAGTGCGACATGCCAGGTCAGCGCGATATCGCCCGCCTGTTGCGGATCCTGCGGGGTCGCGCGGGTCCACAGGATGGCGCCGTCCGCGGAGGGATCGCCGCTCGCCACGCCGTGGTCGAAGCGCGCTGCCCCCGCGCTGCCGTTCGTGCGCGCCGCGGTGGCAAGGCCAGGAAGCGCGAGCGCGGAGCCTGAGCCGAAGAGCGTGAGGGCGTCGCGGCGATTGATCGTCATAACAGTGCCTTTTGCGGTGATGCCGCCTGCTAGGGGCGCTCGGCGTCAGTCACGTTGCGACGGTGTTACGCCGCGATGACAGGCCGTCACGCGCGGGTCATGTATCCGACGCGGAACCGTAACGACCCCGCCCTAGGTGCTCGCTCACTGACAATCGGGGGACTTCATGACGACTATTTCTACGCGCCTGGCTCTGGCCGCGCTTGCTGCATCCTGTTCGACGGGTGCGCTTGCCCAGGCGATCGTCGCACCCGATCCGGCGACCGGCCCGGCCGCCCGCGCCGACGTGACGGGCGGCGGCGACATCGTCGTCACCGCCCAGAAGCGCGAACAGCGGATCGAGGACGTGCCGCTGACCGTCACCGCGCTCACCGGCGCGAAGATGGCGGATATCGGCGTCAACTCGCTGTCCGAGGTCGCCGCCTATATTCCCGGCCTGCAGATCCAGGAGCAGAGCGCGAACAACCCCGGCTTCGTGATCCGCGGCATCACCTCGGACAATGGCTCGTCGCAGCAGGGTGCGCGCGTGACGCTCTATTATAACGGCGTCGACATCAGCCGCTCGCGCGGCGCCTATCAGGACCTCTATGATCTCGAGCGGATCGAAGTCGTGAAGGGCCCGCAGGCGACGCTGTTCGGCACCGCCGCCGCGGTCGGTGCGATCAACCTCATCTCCGCCAAGCCGCAGCCCGGCACCTCGGGTGCGATCACCGGCTCCTATGGTAATTACAACAGGACGCAGGTGTCGGGCTTTATCAACGCCGGCAACGACGTGCTGTCGGGGCGCCTGGCCTTCGCCTATAAATATCGCGACGGCTATGTCCGCAACATCGCCGGTGATGCGAACATCCCCAACCAGAACCAGGGCAAGGTCGATCAGGACGATCTGAACGGGCAGGACCAGCGCGGCATCCGCGGCTCGCTGCGCTTCCGGCCGAACGATGCGATCACCGCCGACCTCGTCCTGACCTATGACGGTCAGCGCAATCCCGGCACCGCGTTCAAGAGCCGCGCGCATGCCCCGACCGGCGGCCAGACCGGCGATTACGGCAATGCCGAACTTTCGGGTTCGCCGTTCAGCGCGACGGCGCTCGGTGCGCGCAAGCTCGGTCTCGACCGCAACGTCTACGACGCCAACCTGACGGTGTCGGTCGATCTGTCGCCCGGCATCACCTTCACCACCGTCAACGGCTATCGCCGCTTCGACGCGCTCGAGATTTTCGACGCGGATGGCGGCCCGGCCTGGTATCTCGAATTCGCCGAGGATGCGAAGGGCGACCAGTGGAGCCATGAGAGCCGCTTCGCGTTCGACGGCCCGAAATATCGCGCGTCGTTCGGGTGGAACGCCTTCTTCGAAAACGGGTCGCAGCGCGTCCCCTTCTCGACCGAGGAGGGCACCTATATCGCTTGCTCGATCGCTGCGGCCTATCAGCCGTTCCGCACCGCGCTGAACGGTGCCGGCATCCCGACCGGCCCGGGCTGTGTCGCCGCCAACGGCACGATCCCGGCTGCGACCCGCGCCACCGCGATCCTCACCGGCGGCCGTTCGACGCAGATCCCCTATTCGTCCGAGTTCACCAATTACGGCAACAACGACACCTATTCGGTGTTCGCCGATGCGACCTATATCCCGATCCCGGCGCTCGAGCTGACCGCCGGCGCGCGCATCCTGATCGAGGATCGTCAGTCGGGCTATTCGTCGATCCAGCCCAACTCTCAGATCCTCGCCGCGCTGGGCGTCCGCACCAGCCTGCTCGGGACCGCGAACACCAATGGCGTGAAGTTCGAAGCGGACCAGAGCTTCGCCGCGATCCTCCCGCGCTTCAATGCGCTGTTGAAGCTCGACGACGATGTCAGCCTCTACGGCACGATCAGCAAGGGCCGGCGCTCGCCGGTCGTCCAGTTGGCCGCACTCAACGCCGTCAATGGCGTACGCCCCAATCTTCAGATCGTGCCTGAGGAAAATGTCTGGAACTACGAAGGCGGTATCAAGGGGCGCGTCGGTCCGTTCACCGGCGCGGCATCGGTCTTCTATCAGACCTATGACGGGTTCCAGGTCTCGGTGAACGAGGTCAATCCCGCCAATGGTGCGGTCGTTGCGGTCACGCGCAGCGCGGGCTCGGCGAAGAATGTCGGCGTCGAGCTCGAGGGCAATCTGGCGCTTGGCCAGTATCTGTCGGTGTTCGGGACCTTCGCCTATCTCGACGGCGGGATCGCGGACCAGCCTGCGGGCACCTTTGCCGGCAACCGCTTCCGCCTCCAGCCGAGCACCACGGCCTCGGGCGGCGCGACGCTCCGGCTGCCCGTCGGCGGCGCGGTCTTCTATGCGACGCCGAGCGCGAATTACCGGTCAAAGGTGTTCTTCGAACTGCCCAACAGCGCCGCTATCAGCCAGCGCGGCTATACGCTGGTCAACCTGCGTGCGGGTATCGAGCTTGCGGACGGGCGCTACCGCGTCGGCGGCTTTGCGCGCAACCTGACGAACAAGCGGTACCTGATCGACGCGGGCAACACGGGCGGCGGCTTCGGCATCCCCACCTATATCGCCGGCGAACCGCGCTTCTACGGCGTCGAGCTCGGCGCCAAGTTCTAAACAGCCCTGTCCCACCCTGTCGTTCCGGCACGCGCCGGGACGGCGGGGACCATCCGCGGGCCTGGGCCAGGTGGCGGTTCGCTTCTTGGCCGGCTCCTATCCCGGCCCGGCGCGTTGACGCGCATTCCCCATCGCACGAGGTTCTCACGATGCGCGCCACTTCTATCGTTCCGGCGGTCGCCGCATGAGCGGTCCGCAGCTCTTCACGCCGTTCAAGGTCGGCAAGCTCGATCTCGCCAACCGGATCGTCATCGCGCCGATGTGCCAATATTCGGCGGTCGACGGCTGCATGACCGACTGGCACCTGATCCATCTCGGGCATCTCGCGCTGTCGGGCGCGGCCCTGATGATGCTCGAAGCCGCCGCCGTGACGCCCGAGGGGCGGATCACCTATGCCGATGTCGGGCTGTATGACGATGCGAGCGAAGCGGCGATCGCGCGGACACTCGACAGCGTGCGCCGCTGGTCGGACATGCCGATCGGCATCCAGCTGTCGCATGCCGGACGCAAGGCGTCGTGCGAGGTGCCCTGGAAGGGCGGCGGTCAGATCGCGCCCGACGCTGAGCAGGGCTGGCAGACCGAAGCCCCCTCCCCGGCCGGTTTCCTGCCCGACGATACGCCGCCGACGGCGCTCGATCGCGAGGGGCTGGCGCGACTGCGCGACGCGTTTGCCGCCGCGGCGACGCGCGCGGCTCGCCTCGAGATTGATGCGATCCAGCTGCACGCCGCGCACGGCTATCTGCTCCACCAGTTCCTCTCGCCCTTGGCCAACCACCGCGACGACGACTATGGCGGCAGCCTCGAGAACCGGATGCGCTTCCCGCTCGAAATCTACGACGCGGTCCGCGCCGCCTTCCCGGCGGATCGCCCGGTGACGATGCGCGTATCGGGCACCGACTGGGTCGAGGGTGGCTGGGACGGTGAACAGACCGTCGCCTTCGCAAAGGCGCTTGAGGCTCGCGGGTGCGACGCGATCCACGTCTCGAGCGGGGGCCTCAGCCCGGACCAGCAGATCCCGGTCGGCCCGAGCTATCAGGTCCCGCTGGCGCGTCAGGTCAAGCAGGCGGTCGGCATCCCCGTCGTCGCGGTCGGCCTGATCACCGACTATGAACAGGCCGAGGCGATCATCGGTACCGGTGACGCCGATCTCGTCGCGCTAGCCCGGACCCTGCTCTACGATCCACGCTGGCCGTGGCATGCCGCCGCACATCTCGGCGGCCATGTGAAGGCGCCCAACCAGTATCTCCGCTCACAGCCACGCCAGTACAAGGACCTGTTCAAGGCCTGACGCCAACCGCGACCCTCGCAGGTCGCGGCAATGTCTCCAGCGCGGTCAGCCGTTGTCGCGGAAACCGGGATACAGACTCATCCCGCCGTCGACGGTCAGCGTCGATCCGATGATATAGTCCGCGGCATCGGACACCAGGAACAGCGCCGCACGCGCGACATCGTCGGGTTCGCCGATTCGTCCATAGGGGATGAGCTCGAGCAGCGCGTCGGCGGCATCGCCCTTGGTCGCATCGGCGTTGATGTCGGTCGCGATCGCGCCGGGCGCCAGCGCATTGACCCGGATCCGCTCCTGCGCGACCTCCTGTGCCAGTGTCCGCATCAGCATCCCGCTGCCGCCCTTTGACGCTGCATAGTTTGCATGTCCCGCCCAGGGGATCGTCTCGTGCACCGAACTCATGAACAGGATCTTGCCGATCGCCCGGCCAAAGCCGCGATCACCCTGCGCGCGGAACCGGCGTACCGCTTCGCGCGACACGAGGAACTGGCCCGTCAGGTTGACGTCGATGACGCGGCTCCAGTCCGCGAGCGTCATGTCCGCATAGCCCGCATCCTTCTGCATGCCGGCATTGGCGAACACGACGTCGACGCCGCCGAACCGCGACACGGTCTCGTCGAACAGCCGGAGGACGGCATCCTCGTCCGCGGTATCGGCCTGACAGGCAAACGCCTTGCCCCCGCCCGCCACGATCCGCGCGACCACGTCGTCCGCCGCCTCGCGATTGCTGTTGTAATTGACCGCGACGCGCGCGCCGGCCTGCGCGAAGAGCAGCGCGGCGGCGCGTCCGAGGCCGGAGCTTGCACCGGTGACGATAGCCGTCTGTCCGGAGAGATCGATGTGCATGGGGCTCGCTTTCGCTAGACTGTCGGGAGTTGCGTCCCCAACGCCCGCCTTGCCAAAGCTATCCGTCTGCCCCCACGGGGGGCTAGTCGTCCAGCGTGTCCGCCGTCCGCAGCGCGCGCACATAGGCCTGCGCAGCCTGTTGCTCGGTCGCGGTCTTGAACGCGTCACGAGGGTCGGGCGCATCGCCGAGCGTCGCCAGCACGGCCCACAGCGCAAACCGCCGGCCGGTCTCGCGCTCCGTCCCGAACGCAATCCGGACGCGCTCCAGACCGTCATCGATCGCGATCGTATCCAGCGTATCGAGATCGGTCGTGCCGAAATAATGGGTGAGCATCGCATCGAGATCCATGACGCAGCGCTGCCCGAGCCGGGCGATCGTGGCAAGCCATGTCGAACAGCCGACCCCCTGCGTGCGAAAGAGTTGCGCAACGGTCCACCCCGACCTAGATGCCGGTCGCACACGCCCCTCCGCCATCGCGGCGGCGCGGATGCGGTGCGGAAGAGTGTCCGAGTGGTTTAAGGAACTGGTCTTGAAAACCAGCGTAGGGGTAACTCTACCGTGGGTTCGAATCCCACCTCTTCCGCCAAAGCTTCGTCTCAGCTTGCCTCACACGGGTTCCTAACGACTCCCAAGCCCCGTTTCCGGCGCGTTCGCATCCCCGGAGAACCGAACCGGTTCATAAACAGCGCTAGTAAATCGGCGTGACTGTCAGGGCACCGAGTGAGCTCGACGGTCCAGAATGGGAGCAAGCATTCTTACAGACGGTGCTTGAAGATCGTCTGTACCGGTACCCTGGTCTCGGAATGACTTGATTTCGGGTTCGGTCAGGAGCTTAATGTACATCCGAATGCTTTGAGGTAGTGCGGGGCTTCTGACAAATGAAGCGGTGGTTGCTCTTCATCCTGGGTGTGGCCGTCAGCGTCCCGGCGCAAGCGCAGCTTGCGGCACCGGTGAAGAATGGCGACTCGACCATCGTCGTCACGGGCAACCGAAGCCGCGAATCCAGGGTGGAGATGAGCGACTGGCGAATGGCGGAAACGCCGCACGTCGTCGTTTTCAGTCAGGGCGACGAAACGGCATTGCGACGCACCGCGCACAATCTCGAAAAGCTCCACTTCCTGCTCTCGGTCCTGCATGGCCGGGTGGATCAGCCTGACGAGACGATCAAGATCGCCGTGACGATGATCGGCGATGTCGCATCGTTCGAACAGCTTCGACTGACCGATTTGCGCTGGCAATATGGTCCCTTCCCGCAGGCGTTCGAAAAGACGATCTACTATGATCCGCGCGAGGAAGGGTCGGTGCTCGCAACGACCGAGGAAGGCGTGAACCTGGTTCTTCAGCCATCGGTTGGCCGCAAGACGAACCGCAATTGCACGCGCGGGCGGGACCGAAACCCTCCAATCGTTGATTACTACATAAGCCCCAGGGTGACGGCGACCGGACAGCCGACGTACGACGTGAACCAGATTCTCGAACAGCTTCCAGTGAACGAGATTGCCTTTTGCCAATGGGCCGAATCCCGCGTGTATGCCGCCTTCGCCCAGAACTACCTGATGACCTATTTTCCGGCAGCGTATCCGCGCTGGTATCTGCAGGGGTTCGGAGAATTGTTCGCGACAATGGAAGCCGGCGACGACTTCGTCGAATATGGCCACCCCCCGCCTGGCTACGCGAAGGTCATGCATCATTACGGTCTATATCCGGTCACGCACATCCTCGACGGGCGTTATCTCTCGGGCAAGGGTAGGGCCTGGACGCCCTATCACGCATGGCGGCTGGTCCACCTCCTGTATTTCTCCGAGGCGTGGAAGCCGCGGCTTCACGGCTATCTGAACGCCCTGGCACGGGGTGACGACTTGCAGACCGCCGCGAGCGCCCTTGGCGATCCGAGCCAGTTCCAAAGCGCCGTGACCACCTACCGAGGCCGCAAATTACAGGCTGAGAAGATGGCCTTTCCGGCCAATCGCGCGCCGGAACCCAGCATCCGACGCCTGACCCGCGCGGAGGCCGGGCTGATCCGTGGCCGGCTTGAACTCGGCGCGCGGATCGAGGTGCCCGACGCCGGCCGCGACCGTGAGAAGGCGCTCACACGGCGCTCCGCGTGGCTCGACCGGCTTCGCGACAACGCGACCCGCTTCCCCGCCCTGACGGAAAACCACTTGCTCCTGGCGGAGGCCGAATGCCGCACCGGCAATCCCGAAGCCTGTCTTGAAGCCGCTGAGAGGGCGATTGCACAGTCACCGACGGAAACACGCGCGCTGGTGTGGAAGGGCACGGCGCTGACGCAACTGGCTATGCGCGCTCCGGCGGCCGAACGTCGGCAGCGGCTTGCGGAAGCAAGACGTTTCATCGTCAGGGCCAACCGCCTGGACCCGGAGAGCAGCCTCGCGCTGATCGCGTATCACGACAGCTTTGCAACGGCGGCCGAGCAAGCCCCGGATGTCGCGGTGGAGGGGCTGTACAAGATCGTTCAGTCTGCGCCCGCCGCGCCCGGTCCGAGACTGAAACTCGGTGAGGAGCTGATCGCCCGCGACCTTCGGAGTGAAGCGCGCAAAATGCTGCTGCCGGTCGCCAAAGGGGCGTTCGCAACGCCGGAACAGCCCGTCGCCGCCGCTTTGCTGTCGCCAACGGGGGCGACGGAGCCGGGGCGTTAGAGGCTGCTAAAAATCCGGCGTTCGCAGACCGTAGCGCATTTCGAAAAATCGCCGGGGTCCCGATCCGGACCCCGGCGATCACGTCAGTCGGTAGCGTTACAGCCTCAGCGAGACCCCCGCAACGAGCTGCCGGCCGAGCAGGTCATACCCCATCACGGTATTGCCGCGCAGCAGCCCAATACGCGAACGGCTGTCCGGGATGAGCGGCGGATCGCGGTCGAAGATGTTGTTGGCGGCCAGCCGGAACGTCATCTGCTTGTTGATGTCGAAGCTGAGCGCGACGTCGATCCAGTTGTACGAACCGACACCCGGATATTGATCGCGCCGGGCGCTCGCGTCCTGGGCGGGGATGCCGGTGTCCTCGGGCGCATAGATGTCGAGCGGCATCGCGCCGCGGTGGCGCCAGTTGACCGACAGGCTGGTCGTGCTGTCGGGCGCGGTCCAGGTGGTGCGGAGCTGGTGCTTCCAGCGCGGCATGCTCTCGCCGCAGAGATTGCCGAAATATCCCACGCAGTTGCGCGGTTCGATCGTGGGCGACGATTGCGAGCCGACGCGGGTCATCAGCGTCCCGTTGAAGCTCATGTCGAGCCGGCCGACGCCGCCCAGACCGACATTATACTGCCCCTGGAAATCCCAGCCATGCGACTGCGACTTGTAGCCATTGGCCGAGCCGCGCGCCACCCAGCCCGTCGACGGACTGGTCGCAGGCGAGCTCGAGAGCGTGCCGGTGCCGGGATTGCGGACGATGCCGCGGCAGAAATATTCGTTCCCGGTCGCAAGGCACTCGCCGATGATGTTCTGCGGCTGGAGGAAGTCGAGCTGGTCCTTCAGATCGATCAGCCAGCGGTCGATCGACACCGTCAGGCCGGGTAGGAAGCGTGGGCGCAGCACGACGCCGAAGGTCTTGGTGAATGCACTTTCGGGCGTCAGGTTGAACCCGCCCTCGCGCACGGTGCACCGATCGTCAGGACAGATCAGCGAGGCACTGCCATAGAGATTGTCGGCGAGGCCGGTGTTACGGCATTGCTGCAACGTCGCCGACGGCGCCAGTCGCGCGCCATTGGGGTTCGACGGATCGATCCGCGGTGCGCAAGGATCGGCATAGAAGCCCTGGTTCCAGAAGATGTTGGCGGCCCCCTGTGCGGTGCTGACACCCGGTGCGGCCTGGGACTTGTTGTACGAGGCGCGGAGCGTGATGTCCGCCACCGGCGACCAGAGCCCCTCGACCTTCCAGGTATCGAACTTGCCGGCGAGCCGATTATATTGCGACACGCGGTAGCCGGCGTTGACCTGCAACAGCTCGGCGAAGCGGCGATGTTCGATCAGCGGTGCCTGCACCTCGGCATTGGCTTCGAGGATGCTTTGCGTGAAGCGCTGGTTCTCGCCGCCGTTATTCTGCTGGAAGATCTCGTTGACGATCGTGCGTTCCATTTCCTCGCGATATTCCGCGCCCAGCGCGATCGCGAGGCCCTGATCCGCGAGCGGCGAGGTAATGCCGTATCGGCCGAGATCGCCGCTGACGGTGCCGACGAACTGCAACAGGCGCGGAATGCGCGTGCTGATCCCGCCGGTCGCGCCACCATAGAGATACTGGTTGAGCGCCGTATCCTGGTTGAACGGCGCGAACGCGTTGAACGGCACACAGGACGGATCGGTCCCGTTGACGACCGAACGACAGGTCGGCGTGCCGTTGACCCGAACGACGTCGAGCGAGCGGTTGATGTTGTCGAAGCGCGCGAACGGCACGTCGATGGTGTCGAGCCGCGCGCGCGAGATCATGCCCGCGACATCGTAGGACCACACGTCGTCAAAGCCGCGACCGCGCAGCCCCGCGACGATACGATAGCCCTCGTTGGTGAAGCGCTGCCGCACCAGTGGCAGCCCGTCGAAGCGATAGCGGACGTCGATCGGCGCATATTGTCCGGCAACACCGGCGTTGGCGCCGCACACATCCTGTGCCTGCGAGGACGACAGGAACGCGTTGTCGCAATTCACGCGGAACGGGTCCGAGCCGTACGCACCGAAGTTGAAGGTGCGGTTGAGCTGGGTGTTGTAGGATTTGTCGCGGTAGAACAGCCCGTTGCCGTACAGCTCGATGTCATCGGTGATCTTGGCGGTGAGGAAACCGCCAAGGTTGACGCGGTTGAACGCGCGCTGGACCGCCCAATTGTCATAGGGGTTGGCAGACGAGCCCTGCGGCCCGCTGTTGATCGGGATGAAGGTCCCGTTGCCGCTGGGATTGTTGACCAGGATCTGCCCGGCGCGCGGCCCCGACTGCGGAATGATCGTACCGGCGGGGGTGAAGCTCGCGCGTGAACAGCCGAGCGGCGAAGTATTGGTCGGCTGGACCGCCTCGCAGACCGAATAGGAGCGATCGACCAGCTCGATCGGATTGGACTGGCGGTAATTGATGAACCCGGTGAGGTTCACCCGGTCGTTGAACAAATTGGTGCCCGCCGCAAGGCTGACGTCCGAACGACCACCATCATTCGTCAATCCGCGCTTGGCGGCGAAACCCGCGCGACCTGCCGCCTCGGTGACCGCGTTGCTGCCATTGTCGTGATTGTAGAAGCTGTAGTTCGCGTCGAGCCGGATGCCTTCGAAGTTCTTCTTCAGCACGAAGTTGACGACGCCCGACACTGCGTCGGATCCGTAAACGGACGAGGCACCGCCGGTGAGCACGTCGATCCGCTCGACCAGTGCGTTGGGGATGATGCCGACGTCGACCGTGTTGGCGAGGCCCATGCGGAGCCCGTCGATCAGCGTCAGCGTGCGCTCATAGCCCAGGCTGCGCAGCTTGATGCGCTGACGACCTTCGGAATCGCTGAAATTCTGTTCCGAGTTCACCTGCACCTGCGGCAGGCGATTCAGCACCTCCTCGATCGTCGTCGCGCCCTGTGCCGCGATTTCCGCGGCGGTCGTCGTCACGATCGGTGCGGCGGACCGGTTGTTCGGCCGCGCGATGCGCGTGCCGGTGACGACGATGTCCGACGCTTCCCGCCGTTCGCCGGTGCGTTCGGCATCTGCAGCGAGCTTGGCGGAGGCGACGGGATCGCCGATCGCGGTCTGGCTTTCCTGCGCACCATCGGCCGCGCCTGTATCCGACGCCTGGGCCTGCGCCTGAGCCGGCATCGCAAACAACGCCGCGACGCAACATGTCGTAGTCAGAAACCCTTTGAACAGCACCATTCCATTACCCCCCATGTTGCCGATCGGGTCACATGGATGGTGATGCATCGTATCGTTTGCCGCCGACCCTGTTCGGAAGCGTTCGATGAACAACAGGACGCCCTTTCATCGGGATCTGTCGCCCCGTGACCTTGCTGACCTTGTTCGGCATCACCATCCGGACCCTCGGACAGGCACATGCTGTCACGTCCCAAATATCAAAACAATACCAATAATTTCAGAAATGACACGCGGTATGGATTTTGTGTCGTAACGGTCTCAATCGGTATCAATGACAGCACTTTGCGTTCCTCAGGCCGCACCATTCCGCTTCGGTTGCGAGTTCGTCCCCTATGGAGCTGTATCCGCTGGGGTCATTGCTATAGGTCGTCGATCAACGCGTCCAAAGCGCAAGCAAGGCGGATAAACTTGCTTGCGACGCGACGCTCTAGACCCGGCGTGACGTGCTCTCGCCTTCCATCCACTTGTGACCGGCGAAGAACACGTCCAGGACCAGTGGAGAGCGGAATGACGACGACAGGACGAGAAGCGACCTGATAAAAGAAATTTGCGAGTGACGATCGCGATCAATCGGTTAGACCCTGCCGCACAAGGGGGGATCTCTACACCATGAAGCACCGCGCACTGACCGCCATCGCACTTTGCCTCGTCGCCACCGAACTGGCCGCACAGACCACGCCGCCACCGGCCGCCAGGCCCGTCGAACGGACCCAGGCGCCCGAGAATCAGGCGACGGTGCCCACCCCCGCGACGACCCGCGCCGACCCCAACCCGTCGCCTCAGCCCGTCGCCGCAGCCCCGGTCACTGCCGCCGTGCCCGCCAATGCGTCGGCTGCCACATCCAAATCGTCCGCCAAGCCGCCGGTCTGGGACGTCATGCAGCCGCGTGGACTAAAGACGCGCGAGGTCGCCCTGCGTGTCGACGAGGGCAGCTGGATGAACGTCGACGTCTCGCCCGACGGCCGGCTGATCGCCTTCGATCTGCTCGGCGACCTCTACACCATGCCGATCACGGGCGGCACGCCGCGACGCATCGCCGAGGGGCTGGCGTTCGAGCATCAGCCGCGCTTCTCGCCCGACGGCCGCCGCATCGCCTTCACGTCGGACCGCGGCGGTGGCGACAATATCTGGGTGATGAACGTCGACGGCAGCGACAAGCGCCAGGTGACGAACGAGGATTTCCGCCTGCTCAACCAGCCGAGCTGGAGCCCGGACGGCCGGTTCATCGCCGCGAAGAAGCATTTCACGACCGGCCGCTCGCTCGGCACGGGCGAGATCTGGCTTTATCACGTCTCGGGTGGCGGCGGCGTCCAGCTCGTCAAGCGCGCGAGCGAGGTGCTGCAGAAGGAACTGGGCGAGCCGATCTACGCGCCCGATGGCAAGAGCATCTTCTACACGCGCAACATCTCGCCCGGCCCGATCTTCGAATATGCGCAGAATTCGCGCACCGACCTGTTCGATATCGAACGCTATGACGTCGACAGCGGCGAGGTCAGCACCGCGGTCTCCGGGGTTGGCGGCTCGGTCCGGCCGACCCCGTCGCGCGACGGCAAGCGGATCGCCTTTGTCCGGCGCGAGAACAACGTCACCAAATTATGGGTGAAGGACTTCGCGACCGGCGTCGAACGGATGATCTATGGTCCGCTCGACCGCGACGTGCAGGAGACATGGGCCGTTACCGGGGTCTATCCCGACATGGCCTGGACGCCGGGCGACACGGCGATCGTCTTCTGGGCGGGGGGCAAGCTGCGCCGGGTGGCGCCCGACGGCTCGGGCGCGGCGGTGATCCCGTTCCGCATCGACGATACGCGCGTCATCGTCGATGCGGTCCATCCGCAGGTCGCGGTCGCACCCGACCGGTTCGCGACGAAGATGCCGCGCTGGGCCAGTGTCTCGCCCGATGGCCGCACCGTCGTGTTCGAGACGCTCGGCAAGCTGTGGACCAAGCCCGTTGCGGGTGGCACCGCGACGCGGCTGACGCGCGGCGCGGACGAATTCGAACTGTTCCCGAGCTGGTCGCGCGACGGCCGCCAGATCGTGTTCGTCGGCTGGACGGACACGGGCCTCGGCCAGATCCGGACGATCGCGGCAGGCGGCGGCTTGCCCCGCACCGTCACGACCGTCGCCGGCCATTATCGCCGCCCGCGCTTTTCACCCGACGCGCGCACGATCGTGTTCGAACAGGGCCCCGGCGGCGGGCTGACCGCGGCGCGGGGCAATCCAGACGCCGGGGCCTACCGCGTCGCCGCCAGCGGCGGTGCGCCGGTGCGGATCGCCAAGGAGGCGAGCGGCCCGCAATTCGGGGCGGCGAACGACCGCGTCTTCCTGATGGCGACCGAGAAGGACAAGCGCCAGCTGATCAGCACCGACCTCAACGGACAGGACCGCCGCGTCCATGCCTCGGGCGAGCTGGTCAATGACTATCAGATCTCACCACAGGGCGATTACGTCGCCTTCCGTCAGAATTACGAGGCGTTCGTGATGCCGCTGATGCCGGGACGCCAGGCGGTCGAGACCGATGCCAAGGGCGGCCCCCTGCCCGTCACCCGCGTCAGTGGCGACGGTGCGGACTTCATCAACTGGTCGAACGACGGCCGGCAGATCCACTGGAGCGCGGGCCCGACGCTCTACACGGCCGAGACCGCGGCGCTGTTCCGCGCGGTGCCGACGCCGAAGGGTGAGGACGCGCCGAAGTTCGTCGCGCCGCGCACCGGCACCTCGCTGTCGATGGACATCGCCGCCGCCAAGCCTGACGCGACGGTGGCGCTGACCGGCGCACGCGTCGTGACGATGGCGAAGGCCGATGGCGGGATCATCGACGACGCCACGATCCTGATCCGCGGCGACCGCATCGTCGCGGTCGGGCCACGTGGTACGATCGCCATTCCCGCAGGCGCGAAGACCGTCGACCTGGCGGGCAAGACGGTTATCCCCGGGTTGGTCGACGCGCATGCGCATGGTCCGCAGGGCGAGGACGAGATCGTACCGCAGCAGAACTGGTCGGCGATGGCGAACCTCGCGCTCGGCACCACGACGATCCACGATCCGTCGTCGCGCTCCGCCGAAATCTTCCCGGCGGCCGAGATGCAGCAGGCCGGCATGCTGCTTGCCCCGCGCACCTTCTCGACCGGCGAGATCGTCTATGGCGCGAAAGCGCCCGACGTCTATGCGCAGATCGACACCTATGAGGACGCGCTCGCCGTCGTCCGTCGCCTCAAGGCGCAGGGCGCTCGCAGCGTGAAGAACTACAACCAGCCACGCCGCGAGCAGCGCCAGATGGTCGTCGCGGCCGCGCAGGCTGAAGGCATGGAAGTCGTGCCCGAGGGCGGCTCGCTCTTCACGCTCGACATGAGCCTGGTGCAGGACGGCAATTCCACGGTCGAGCACAATGTTCCGCTCGAGCATTTCTACGCCGATGTGGTCGACCTCTGGTCGCAGACGACGGTCGGCTACACACCGACGCTCGTGGTCGCCTATGGCGGGCCGGCGGGCGATCCCTATTGGCGCGCGCACAGCGACGTGTGGCGGCATCCGCTGCTCGCCCGCCATGCGCCGCCGGCACTGCTCGCGGCGCAGAATGCGCGGCGCGAGATCGCGCCCGAGGAGGATTATGTCGATGGCGCAACCGCGCGCGAGGCGCGCAAGCTCGCGGTCAAGGGCGTGCCCGTCGCGATCGGCGCGCACGGCCAGCAGCCAGGGCTTGGCGCACATTGGGAACTATGGAGCTTCGTCCGGGGCGGGTTCAGCCCAATCGAGGCGCTGCGTGCGGGTACGATCGAATCGGCACGATCGCTGGGATACGCCAAGGACGTCGGATCGCTCGAACCCGGCAAGCTCGCCGATCTGGTCGTGCTGACCGCCGACCCGACCCGCGACATCCGCAACAGCGACAAGGTCGCGCAGGTCATGCTCGGCGGCCGCCTTTATGATGCCGCGACGCTGAACGAGACGATCACCGGCACGCGCAAGCGCCAAACCTATTGGTGGGAGAGCGGCAGTGCGGGCGCTGATACGGGCGCCCGGATCACCGTCGGCCACGGACACGGCGATGTAGACTGACATCGCCGGTCGCGACCGGCGCTGGGGGTGGACTGACATCCGCGATCGGAACCGGCGCTGAGGTCGACGGCGGTCAGTAGATGTCGCGGCGGTACAGCCCGGCCTCGCTCATCGCCTCGACCCGGTCGTCGCCGAGGATGATCCGGAGTTCGGCATCCACCGCGCCGGCCATCCCGACCAGACTGCCGCAGACATAGATCGCCGCCCCCCGGTTCGCCCAGTCGAGCATCCGGGCGGCCTGTTCCGCGACTAGCGCCTGGACATAGCGTCCGCAGCCGGCATCACGCGAGAAGGCGCGGTCGATCCGCTCGAGCGTACCCGCGGCGTGTAGCGCGTCGAGCTCGGCCGCGAGCGGACGATCGGATGTGCTGCTGCGTTCGCCATACAGGAGCCAGGCGGGCGCGCCGCCGGTCCGCGCCCGCTCGCGAAGATGCGCCATCAGCCCGGCAAGGCCGGTGCCGTTGCCGATCAGCACAAGGGGGGTCGCCGGATCCATCGGTGTCGCAAACCCAGGATTGGCACGAAGCCGTATGGCGATAGAATCACCGATCGACGCCACTTCCGTCAGCCACCCCGAGCCGATGCCGAGCCCGCCATCGGCTGCGGGACATTGCCGCACGAGCAGCTCGACACGGCCCGACTCCGGCAGCGACGCGACCGAATATTCGCGGTGCGCAAGCGGCGGCAGCGCCAACGGATCCCGTCCTCCGGCATCGAACGTCGCCGGATCGGGCAGCGTCGCCCTGGCGAGCGCGACCGCGACCCGGCCGTCATCGACGATCCCGCAATTGGCCAGGAACCGCACGACGCGGGCCGGATCGTGACGCGGCTCGATCTCGGCGATCGCACCCGGTGCCCAGCGCGTACCAGCGGGAATGCCGAGTTCGACCCGGTACATCGGCGCGCCCGGGCTGTCGGGATTGAGCCATGTCCGTGCGACCAGCGGCCAGGCGGCATAGTCCGCCGGCTGCCAGTCGGGCTGCGCCGGATCCGCGCCGATCGCGTGAAGCTGTTGCTGCCACTGGCGTTCGCCGTCCGCATCGGCCGCATCGAGCTCGATCCGGTCGAACAGGCGCTGCGCCCCACTCGCATGCAGCCACGCGTCGACGCGCTGACCAAAGGCGCAATAGTCGGGATATTCGCGGTCGCCCAGCGCCAGCACCGCGTAGCGGACGCCGTCGAGATCGGCCGGCGCGGCCATGACGCGGCGCTCGAACACCCGGGCGGTGTCCGGCGCATCGCCCTCGCCATAGGTCGCCACGACGAACAGGACGGTGCCGGCATCGCGCAGATCGGCTGGCGACACCGTCGCCAGCGGCCGGATCGCAGCGCCCGGGAACGCCGCAGCGCTGAGGCGTGCGAGACGCTCGGCGGTGCCGGTCTGCGACGCGTGAACGACCAGCACGCCAGCCGGGTCCGCTCCCCCGCCGTCGGCCGAGGCCGTTACCACGACCGCCGCGAGCGCGCGCTTGGTCCGCCGTCGGCCCAAATACAGCAGCAGGCCGGTGACCGTGAACAGCGGCATCGTCAGGCTCGTCAGGAACAACGCGATCCGCCCGGGCAGACCGAAGAATGCCCCCGTGTGAAGCGGGTAGATGCTGGTCGCAATCGTCTCGCCGACGCCGCGCTCGGCATAGCGCTCCGCCTTGGTCAGCGCCCCGCTACGCGCGTCGAAGCGGAGCTCGTCGGTCATCCGGTCGGACGGCGCGCCAAACGGCACCATCCGCATCGTCACCGGTGCCGCGCCCTGCGGGACCGTGATCGTCACCCGGTCGAAACCCGCGCCCTCGCTGCGCAGGAACCCCGCCCAGGCCGGGGCGATCGGTCGCGACGCTTCCGCCACCTCACCCCGGTCGCCGCGACGGCCACCCGGCGCGCGCCCTTCGTGCCCGCCGCGTTCCGGACGCTCGGTCGTGCCGGTCAGCATGTACCGCGCACCCCGCTGATACCAGTCATAGGACCACCAGAGGCCGGTCGCCGCGCTCAGCAGGTAGAAGACGAGCACCCAGCCGCCGATCACCGCATGAAGCGCCCGGTACAGGTTGCGCCCGGTCTTGCGCAGATCGAGCACGAACCACGCCCGCCAGTCGAGCGGGTGGCGCGGCCAGCGCAGATACAGTCCTGACACCGCAAAGAAGACGAGCGCCAGCGCGGACAGACCGGTCAACTGGCTGCCGATGCCGTTGCGTCCGCCCGGCAGCGCGAGCCAGCGATGCAGGTTCTCGATCGTGCGGAACACTCCCGCGCCGGTGGCGGTGCCGAGCAACCGGCCGGTCCGCGGATCGATATAGCTGCGCTCGCCACCGCGCTGTCCCTTCTTCGCGGCGAAGCGAACCTGCGCCGCAAGCTCGGGATCGCGCGCGATCGTCAGGTCCTGCACCCGCTTGCCGTCGCGCTGCGCGGATGCGGCCCGGACCAGAGCATCGGGCGACAGCCTTGCCGCATCGCCCGCCCCATTCGGCAGCGGTGCGAGGGTCACCACGCCCGGGCTGAGCGCCGCCATGATCTCGTCCTCGAACGCCATCGCGGCGCCGGTCACGCCCATCAGTGCGAGCACGAACCCCGCGGTAATCCCCAGAAACCAGTGCATCTGGAACAGCACGCGGCGCAGCGTCATTGCGCGCAGTCTCGAACGATCATCATCTGCCTTCAGCCCCCCCAGATCACGGATGCCGCACTATCACGTATTGCTATTGGTTCTCAAGTGCAGCTTTGAGTGGGTGTTGGCGGACGGTCGTCGTCACGCATCGACGCTTGCCCGGACGTCGCGGATCGGCAAGCATGCACAAAAGGGGAGAGACACATGAAGACCGCGATACTGGTCGCGCTGGCCGCGGCGACCGCAATTCCGGCCGACGCGCAAACGGCGCCACCAGCTGTGACCTATATCCAGGCCGGCACGCTGCTCGATCGGCCGGGCCAAGCGCCGCGCGGCGCGACCACGATCATCGTCCGCGACGGCAAGATCGTCGCGCTGCGTGACGGGTTCGTGGCGCCGGAGGCGGGCGCGACGCTCGTCGACCTGCGCACCGCGTTCGTGATGCCGGGCATGGTCGACATGCACGTCCATCTCTGGGGCATCGGCGGCGACCCGATGCGCGCGCGGCTCGAGGCGATGACCCGCGACCGGTTCGATGACGAGATGACCGCAGTCGCCAATGCACGGCAGACGCTCGCCGCAGGGTTCACCTCAGTCCGCGACCTTGGCGGCGATCCGCGCGGCATCCGTGCTTTGCGTGACGCGATCGATGCGGGCGCGATCGAAGGGCCGAGCATCACCAATGCCGGCGAGATGATCTCCGTCACCGGCGGGCACGGCGATGGCGGCAACGGCCTCGCCGAAGAATTCGCCGATATGGTCCATGGTCGCGAGGTCAATGTCTGCAACGGGCCCGACGACTGCCGCCGCGCGGTCCGGGCGCAGGTTGCGCTCGGTGCGCGTGTCATCAAGTTTGCGGCGACCGGCGGCGTGCTGTCGAACGTCAGCGGCGGCCTGGGCCGCGCGATGACCCCGGACGAGATGCGCGCGATCATCGACACCGCGCACATGCTTGGCCGCAAGGTCGCGGCGCACAGCCACGCGACCGAGGGAACCCGCGCCGCGCTCGAGGCGGGGGTCGATTCGATCGAACACGGCACGTTTCTCGACGACGAGACGATCCGCCTCTTCAAGACCAGGGGCGCCTATCTGGTGCCGACCGAGATCGCACCGGTCGCGGCACTGGCGCAGGCACGCGGCGGCGCCCTGCCCGCGGCCACCATCGTCAAGGCCGAGTCCGCCGCCGCGGCGATGGCCGCCAGCCATCGCCGTGCCTATGCGGCCGGCGTCAAGGTCGCCTTCGGTACGGATACCGGCGTGTCGAAGCACGGCGACAATGCGACCGAATTCGCGCTGCTCGTGCAGAACGGTCTTACCCCCGCACAAGCCATCGCCGCGGCGACGAGCGGCGCGGCGGATCTGCTGGGGCGGGACGATATCGGCACGCTCGCGCCCGGCAAGACCGCGGACATCATCGCGGTGCGGGGGTCCCCACTCGACGACGTCAACCGGCTAACGCAGGTCGATTTCGTCATGCACCGCGGAGTCGTGGCGAAGGCGATCGCGGCGAAGTGATCGTCATGCGGCGGCGGCCCCTGCGCATCGAGCGCGCCGCCGCCGTAGCGGCTCAGGCGGTCAGTTGACGCCGCCGGATCTCGCCGAGCAGCGCTTCGGCGGCGGGGTCGCCGACCTCGCCTTCCGTCGCGCGATAGGCGGCAATTACATCGGCATCCGACGCCGCGGCCAGCAGCCCCCGGACCTCCGCGTCGAA
>NZ_JPJC01000229.1:8556-28760 GCF_000733135.1 Sphingomonas sp. FUKUSWIS1 | reverse complement strand
CCCGCCGCAGCATCGGCGGCGTCGTCGCTGCTGATCGCCGGTGCGTCGGCGGGCGACGGTTCATGCGCCATGATCGCGTCCTGCTTAAACACGTCAAAGGCGTCTGCGGCCTCGTCACGCTCGACAAAGGCGATCTTGAGCGAGGTGAGCAGATCGAGCGGCGATGCGATATTTTCCATATGCTCACGGTAGGCACAGGCCCGCGAATGGCAAGCGCGATCGCGTCTCGGCACGGCAAGTCCGTCGCTCGCTGGCCACGGCGCGCCGCTCGTCCCGAAGCGGGGCAGCCTATTGTACGATCAATCTCGTCCGCGTCTCTTGACGATCGGGCAATGGCCTATACGATAGCGGTAACATGAGTGGAGAGGGAAATTGATGTCGCATATCGCCGCGCCGGTCCTGTCGGCGTTGCCTGCGGACTGGCGCAACGCGCTGCTGCTTGGCCGGGTTGATCTCGGCGACGGCCCCACGCCGATATTGGTCAGCCGCGGTGACGTCTTCGACATGTCCCGCGTCGCGCCGACCGTGTCGGCGCTCGTCGCGGGCGGCACGTTCGACACTGCCGCCGGCCAGTCGCTCGGCACGCTCGAATCGCTCGACCTGTCCGCGGCGGTCGATGCGCCTGCGCGCCTGCTGAGCCCGATCGACCTGCAATGCGTCAAGGCCGCCGGCGTGACGTTCGCGGTGTCCGCGATCGAGCGCGTCATCGAGGAGCGTGCGCGGGGCGATGCCTCCAAGGCGGTCGAAGTGCGTGGCCGGCTCGAAGCCCGGATCGGCGGCAGCGTCCGTTCGGTCGTGCCGGGCTCCGCCGAGGCGGCGGCGCTCAAGGCGGCGCTGATCGAGGACGGGATGTGGTCGCAATATCTCGAGGTCGCGATCGGCCCCGATGCGGAGATCTTCACCAAGAGCCCGACGCTCTCGACCGTCGGCTGGGGTGGCCCGATCGGGATCCGGTCCGATTCGACGTGGAACAACCCCGAACCCGAAGTCGTGCTGCTAGTCGATGCAGACGGCGCGATCGTCGGCGCGACGCTCGGCAACGACGTCAACCTGCGCGATTTCGAGGGCCGCTCCGCACTGCTGCTGAGCAAGGCCAAGGATAATAACGCCTCCTGCTCGATCGGGCCGTTCATCCGCCTGTTCGACGAAGACTTCTCGCTCGACGACGTCCGCGCGAGCGACGTGACGCTCAAGATCGAGGGCGAGGACGGCTATGTGCTCGACGGGCATAGCTCGATGCGCGAGATCAGCCGCGACCCGACCGATCTCGTCACGCAGGCGATGAGCGAGCATCATTACCCGGACGGCTTCGTCCTGTTCCTCGGCACGCTGTTCGCCCCCACCAAGGACCGCGACGAACCCGGCCGCGGCTTCACGCACAAGATGGGCGACATCGTCACCATCTCGAACCCGAAGCTCGGCGCGCTCGTCAACCGTGTCACCACGTCGCGCGATGCGCCCGCATGGACGCTGGGCATCGGCGGCCTGATGGCCAATCTCGCGCGTCGCAACCTTCTAAACGCATGACCTACGATCAGACGGAGACTCCCGTGTTGCAGCAGACCAGCGCCGGTGAAGGCCGTGCCATCTATCCCAGTCTCGCCGGCAAGCGGGTCCTCGTGACCGGTGGGGGTTCGGGCATCGGCGCGGGTCTGGTCGAGGCGTTCGTCGCCCAGGGTGCGCGCGTCGCGTTCGTCGACGTCGCCGACGAACCCAGCCAGGCACTGCTCGAACGCCTCGCTGTCGATGCGGCCCATGTGCCGATCTATCATCGCTGCGACCTGACCGACATCGATCAGCTTAAGGACGTTTTCGGTAAGCTCGAGCAGGCGCTCGGCGGGATCGACATCCTGATCAACAATGCGGGCAATGACGACCGGCACGGCGTCGACGAGGTCACGCCCGCTTATTGGGACGAGCGGCTGAACGTCAATCTTCGGCACCAGTTCTTTGCAGCCCAGGCCGTCGTCCCTGCGATGAAGCGCGCCGGCGGCGGCACGATCCTCAACTTCGGGTCGATCAGCTGGCATCTCGCGCTGCCCGATCTGGTCCTGTACCAGACGTGCAAGGCAGCGATCGAGGGCCTGACCCGCGGCCTCGCACGCGACCTCGGCCGCGACGGCATCCGGGTCAACACGATCGTCCCGGGCAATGTCCAGACGCCGCGCCAGGAGAAATGGTACACGCCCGAGGGGGAGGCGGAGATCGTCGCCGCCCAATGCCTCGATGGCCGGATCCAGCCGATCGACGTCGCAGCACTCGTGCTGTTCCTCGCGTCGGACGATGCGCGGATGTGCACCGGGCACGATTATTTCATCGATGCGGGCTGGCGCTGAACCATGGATAGCGAAGCCCGTCTGCTGGCCTCGGTCGGCGCCGAACTGGGCGAAGGCCCGGTCTGGTCGGCGCGCGACAAGGCGCTGTGGTTCGTCGATATCAAGGCGCCCTGCGTCTATCGATATGATCCCGCGTCGCATGCGCTCGATCGCTTCGACGCGCCATCGCATGTCGGCTGGATCCTGCCCGCGCAGGACGGCCTGTGGGTCGCCGGGCTCGCCAAGGGCCTCCACCGCTTCGATCCGCGCGACGGCAGCTTCACGCTGATGAACGGCATCGAGGCGGACCTGCCCGACAACCGCCTCAACGACGCCGCGGTCGATCCCGCCGGCAGGATCTGGTTCGGGTCGATGGACAACAGGGAAGTCCACCCGACCGGCCATATCTATCAGTGGCACCGCGGCGCCGTCAGCAGGACCGCCGTGCCGCCCGTCGTCATCACCAACGGCCCTGCCATCTCGCCCGACGGGCGCACCGCCTATCTGGTCGATACGCTGGGCCTGTCGATCGCCGCGCATCCGATCGGTCTCGACGGCACGATCGGCGAGGGTCGCCCGTTCCTCAAGTTCGACGCGAGCAAGGGTTATCCCGACGGCGCGATATGCGACGCCGGCGGTGGCGTTTGGGTCGGATTCTACGGCGGCTGGGCGGCACGACGGTTCGCCCCCGATGGCACGATGACCGACGAAGTGCGCTTTCCCGTCTCGAACGTCACCAAGATCGCGCTGGGCGGGGACGATGGTCGCACCGCCTTTGCGACGACCGCGCGACAGGGACTGTCAGCCGAGCGCCTCGCCTCGCAACCGCTCGCGGGCGACATCTTCACGTTCCGGACCGACATTGGCGGCATTCCCGTCATGCCGGTCAGCTTGGACCTTTAATCTCTAGACCTTGAACACGCCAACAGAGCGTGCATCATCAGGAAGGACGTCACTAATGAACGGCACGGCTACAGCCAGGGCCACGGGCTCACCCACCGATACGGGGGGCGTCAACAGCGCGCTGATCGCCCTCATCGTCGCGGTGGCGACGATCGGGGGCTTCATGTTCGGATATGATTCGGGCGTGATCAACGGCACGCAAAAGGGGATTGAGGCGGCGTTCGACCTCGGCAGACTGGGCATCGGCATCAATGTCGGCGCGATCCTGGTCGGATCGTCAGTCGGCGCATTCGCGGCGGGCCGCCTATCCGACGTGATCGGCCGTCGCAACACGATGATGCTGGCCGCAATCCTGTTCATCGTCAGTGCGCTCGCAGCGGGGGCGGCGAACTCGTCGTTGCTGTTCATCATCGCGCGGATCATCGGCGGGTTCGGCGTCGGCGCCGCCAGCGTGACCTCGCCGGTCTATATCTCGGAAGTCGCACCGGCCAATATCCGCGGACGACTGACCAGCATCCAGCAGGTGATGATCATCTCGGGCCTGACCGGCGCGTTCGTCGCGAATTTCGCGCTCGCCCGGTTCGCCGGCGGCTCGACCGCCGAGTTCTGGCTTGGGTATCAGGCCTGGCGCTGGATGTTCTGGCTTCAGGTGATCCCCGCCACGATCTATTTCGTCGCGCTGTTCTTCATCCCGGAAAGCCCGCGCTACCTCGTCGTGAAGGGCCATGACGCCCGCGCCGAAGTGGTGCTGACCCGTCTGTTCGGCGCGGCCGAGGCCCGCCGCAAGGTGGCCGAGATCCGCTCTTCGCTCGCGGTCGATCACCACAAGCCGCGGCTGTCCGATCTGGTCGACAAGACCACCGGCAAGATCCGTCCGATCCTCTGGGCGGGTATCGGCCTCGCGGTGTTCCAGCAACTCGTCGGCATCAATGTCGTGTTCTATTACGGCGCGACGCTTTGGGAAGCGGTCGGCTTCACCGAGGACAATGCGCTCCAGATCAACATCCTGTCGGGCGTCCTGTCGATCGGTGCCTGCCTCCTGACGATCGCGTTGATCGACCGGATCGGGCGCAAGCCGCTGCTGCTGGTCGGGTCGGCCGGCATGACGGTCACGCTCGGTATCGTTGCCTGGGCCTTCTCGAACGCCGTGCCCGCCGCCTCGGGCGTCGGCGTCACGCTGCCCGGCAATACGGGGCTGATCGCCCTCGTCGCCGCCAATCTCTACGTGATCTTCTTCAACGTCAGTTGGGGGCCGGTGATGTGGGTGATGCTGGGCGAGATGTTCCCGACGCAGATCCGCGGCTCGGCCCTCGCCGTCGCGGGGTTCGCGCAGTGGATCGCAAACGCGCTGATCTCGGTCAGCTTCCCGTCGCTCGTCCTCTCGCCGGGGCTGGCCTTCACCTATCTCGGCTATGCGATCGCCGCGCTCGTCTCGTTCTTCTTCGTCCGCGCCGCGGTCACCGAGACCCGGGGTCGCGAACTCGAAGACATGACCGGCTGAGCCGGACCATGAAAAAGGGCGGGCGGGAGGTGTTCCTCCCGCCCGCCCTTTTTCGGCCTATCGGTGGCGCGCTCGGCGCCTAGTGATTGTGCCGCGGCGTCTTCGCGGCAATCCCGCGATACTTCACCGCAAAGTCCAGCACCCCGCCCTGCGCCAGCTGCCCCGTCTTTTCACGGTACAGTTCCTCCCAGGGCGAGTTGCTCGGCGGGATCGGCGGCGCAGGCTCGGTCTTGCGACGGGCGATCTCGTCTGCATCGACCAGCGCGTCGCAGGTCCCCGCGACCAGATCGATCCGGATCATATCCCCGTCACGCAGCCAAGCGAGTCCGCCACCGACCGCGCTTTCGGGCGACACGTTAAGGATCGACGGGCTGTCCGACGTGCCCGACTGGCGTCCGTCGCCCAGCGTCGGCAACGTCAGGATCCCCTGCTGGATCAGGGCGTCTGGCGGCTGCATGTTGACCACCTCGGCCGATCCGGGCCAGCCGATCGGACCGGATCCGCGGATCACCAGGATGCACCGCTCGTCGATCCCCAGCGCGGGGTCGTTGATGCGGTGGTGATAATCGTCCGACCCGTCGAACACGACCGCGCGGGCCTCGAACCGGTTCTCCGCCCCCGGCGTCGAGAGATAGCGCGCGCGGAAGGAGTCGGAGATCACCGACGTCTTCATGATCGCATGATCGAACAGATTGCCCTTGAGCACCAGGAACCCGGCATGCTCCATCAGCGGCGCGTCGAGCGTGCGGATCATCTCGCGGTCCCGCGTCACCCGACCCGTCAGATTGTCGCCCAGGCTCTGCCCGGTGATCGTCAGGCAGCTCGTGTCGAGCAGCCCCGACTCGGCCAGCTCGTGCATCACCGCAGGCACCCCGCCCGCGCGGTGGAAGCGCTCGCCGAGATACTTGCCCGCCGGCTGCATGTTGACGATCAGCGGCACGTCATAGCCGTGCGTCGACCAGTCACTCATGTCGAGCGCGACCCCGGCATGCTGCGCCATCGCCATGATGTGCGGCTGCGCGTTGCTCGACCCACCGATCGCGCTGACGACGCGGATCGCGTTCAGAAAGGCTTCGCGCGTCAGGATCTTCGACGGGCGAAGATCCTCATAGGCCATGTCGACGATCCGGCGTCCGGTCTCGAACGCCATCTGGCCGCGTTCGCGGTACGGCGCGGGGATCGCGGCGCACCCGGTCAGCGACAGGCCGAGCGCCTCGGCGACGGCGTTCATCGTCGAGGCCGTCCCCATCGTGTTGCAATGTCCGGCCGATGGCGCGCTGTCGGTGGCGCGGGCCAGGAACTCCTCCTCGTCGATCTCGCCCGCGGCCAGCTTGCGCCGGCTGCGCCAGATCACGGTGCCCGAGCCGACGAGTTCGCCATCATGCCATCCGTCGAGCATCGGCCCGCCCGACAGGACGATCGCGGGAATGTCGACGGTCGACACCGCCATGATCCCCGCGGGGGTCGTCTTGTCGCATCCCGTGGTCAGCACGACCGCATCGATCGGATAGCCGTACAGCGTCTCGACCAGCGTCATATAGGCGAGGTTGCGGTCGAGCGCCGCGGTCGGGCGACGGCAATTCTCGAAGATCGGGATCGTTGGGAATTCCATCGGGATCCCGCCCGCGGCGATGATCCCGTCGCGCGTCCGCTTGGCGAGCTCGACATGGATGCGGTTGCAGGGCGACAGGTCGCTGCCGGTCTGCGCGATCCCGATGATCGGCTTGCCACAGCGCAGCTCGGCGGGCGTGAGCCCGTAATTCATGAAGCGTTCGAGATAGAGCGCCGTCATGTCCGAGCGGGCGGGGTCGGCGAACCAGTCGCGCGAACGAAACGGCCGTGCCGGTACGCGATCCAAAGCTTCTCTCCTCCAAGTCAATCCGATAGCGCTACCTTTACCGGCCGAACAGTCAAGCTCGGCGCGACACTTGGCGACGAAACAGCCGCCGCAACGGGATCGCCGTACGACGACTTGAGGTTCACGCCGATTGTAACACGCGTGCAACATGGCGGATTGACGCTCGATCGTGAAGCTGTTGAAACCGGTACATAATCGTGCGGGTCGGGAGAGCCGGAATGCGACAGGTCACAGGCATGTATGCCATATCGCCACGATCGCCGTCGGGCGAGCCGTGTGCCGGATACGCCATCCCCGGGCCACCCCGGTCGACCGGCATCCTGGTGAACCTCGTCCGGTGACACCGCGGCAGATCGATCTCGTCCGCGACAGCTTCGTCCATATCCTGTTCGCGGCGGACGAAGCCTCGACGATCTTCTACGACCGGCTCTTCGCGCTCGCCCCGGAATCCCGTGCGCTGTTCACGAACGACCGCATTGTCCAAGGCAGGCTCTTCATGCAGACGCTCGCCAAGATCGTCACCGGGCTGACCGCGTTCGAGGCGATGGGTCCTGAACTGAGGGCGCTGGGCCGACGCCATGTCGCGTATGGCGCCAAGGATCATCACTACGCCATTATCGGCGACTCGTTGCGCCATGTCGTCGCGCATTTCGCCGGCGCGGATTTCGATCCTGATACCGACCGAGCCTGGCAGGACGCCTATGATCTGGTCGCGCGGGTGATGATCGAAGCGAGCCACGAGCACCACGTCTAGCGGGTCCGGACGGGTCGCGAACCACGCGCCGCCGGCATCACCCCAGGCGGTCCGGGGCCACCGGCGCATAGCGCGGCACGACGAGATGAATGACGGCGAGCGCGACGAGATAGGCACAGGCCGCAACGATGAAGATCGGTTGATAGCTGCCGACGGTCTCGAGGATGCGACCCGCGAACTTCGCCATCAGCATGCCTCCGATCGCGCCCGAAAGGCCCCCCAGCCCCACCACCGACCCCGTCGCCCAGCGCGGCAGCAAATCGCCCGGCAGCGCATAGAGATTGGCCGAGAACCCCTGATGCCCGGCACAGGCCACGCCGATCATCAGCACCGCCCACCACATGCTCGGCACCTGGGTCGCGAACGCGATCGGCACCGCACACAGGGCGCAGGCGAACATCGCGGTCTTGCGCGCGCGATTGACGCTGTAGCCGCGCCCGATCAACCGCGACGAGAACCAGCCGCCCCCCACCGACCCGACATCGGCGAGCAGATAGACCGCAATCAGCGGCGGGCCGAAGGCGAGCATCGTCACGCCATATTGCCGGTTGAAGAAGTCCGGCAGCCAGAACAGGAACGTCCACCACACCGGGTCGATGAGGAACCGCCCGAGGATATAGGCCCAGGTCTGACGTTGCCGCAGCAGTGTCCACCACGCGACGGGCCGACCGGGTTCGACCGGCTCGCTCTCGATATAGGCGAGCTCCTCGGCCGTGACCCGGGGATGCTCGCGGGGGCGGCGGTAGAAGCCGAGCCAGACGATCAGCCATATGAGCGTGAGCAGCCCGGTCAGGATGAACGCCCAGCGCCAGCCCATCGTCACCGCGATGATCGGCACCAGCAACGGCGTGAGGATCGCGCCGACGTTCGACCCGGCGTTGAAGATGCCGATCGCAAGCGCCCGCTCGCGCCGCGGAAACCATTCGTTGGTCGCGGCGATCGCGGCGGGGAAGGTCCCGGCCTCGCCGAGCGCGAGCGGAATCCGCGCGAGGATCATCCCGCTGGTCGAGGTGAAGAAGACGTGGCCGACATGGCCAAGCGTCCACAGCGCCACCGCGAGCGCATACCCGATCCGCGCGCCGAGCCGGTCGATCAGCCGGCCGAAGACGAGATAGCTCAGCCCGTACGCCGCCTGGAACCAGATGGCGAGATCGGCATAGCCCGTCTCGCTCCAGCCATAGCGTTGCTGCAGATCGGGCTTGAGCGTCGGCAGGACGAGCCGGTCGACATAGCTCAGCACCACCGCCGCGAACAGCAGCGCGCAGACGATCCACCGGACCCGGCCCCGCGGCTGTACGACGTCGGCGGGGCTCGATCCGTCGGCGCTCACCAGTTGCACAGCGTGCCGTCTTCGAGCCGCGCGACCGGAAGATAGGCGCGCCGATAGTCATGGGTTTCGGCCAGCGCCTCGTCGATGTCGACGCCGAGGCCCGGCGCCTCCCCCGGATGCATCATGCCCGCGTCGAAGCGATAGGCATGCGGAAAGACCGCGTCGGTCTCGTCCGTGTGCGGCATATGCTCCTGGATCCCGAAATTGGGGACGGAGAGCCCGAAATGCAGCGCGGCGGCCATCGCCACGGGGGACAGGTCGGTCGCGCCGTGGCACCCGGTCCGGATATGATAGAGGTCGGCGAGCGCGGCGATCCGGCGCAGGTGCGTGATGCCGCCTGCATGTACGACGGTGGCGCGGATATAGTCGATCAGCTGGTGCTCGATCAGATCCTTCGCGTCCCAGATCGAATTGAACACCTCCCCCACCGCGATCGGCGTCGTCGTGTGGTGACGGATCATCTTGAACGCCTCCTGGTTCTCGGCAGGCGTCGGGTCCTCCATCCAGAACAGGTTATAGGGTTCAAGTGCCTTGCCGAGACGCGCCGCCTCGATCGGGGTGAGCCGGTGATGGATATCGTGGAGCAGGTGGACGTCCCAGCCCATCGCCTCGCGCGCCGCCTTGAACAGCTCGGGGACGACGCGGAGGTATTTCTCGGTCGACCACACGCTTTCGCTGGGCAGATCCGCATCGGCGGGTTCGTAGCGCGCGCCGTGCTTCGCGACGCCATAGGTCGAGGCGAGTCCGGGCACGCCGCATTGCAGCCGGATCGCCTTGTAGCCCTTGGCCTGTTCCGCCTTCGCGACCGCGATCGTGTCCTCGATCGTCGTGCCATTGGCGTGCGCATAGACCATGCACGCGTCGCGAGCGGCCCCGCCGAGCAGCTGATAGACCGGCATGCCCGCCAGCTTGCCCTTGATGTCCCACAGGGCCGTGTCGACCGCGGCGATCGCCGCCATAGTGACCGGGCCACGCCGCCAATAGGCGCCCTTGTAGAGAAACTGCCAGACGTCCTCGATCCGGTGCGCGTCGCGACCGATCAGGCAGGGCACGACATGATCGCTGAGATAGCTCGCGACGCTGAGTTCGCGACCGTTGAGCGTCGCGTCGCCGAGCCCGGTGGTGCCGTCGTCGCACTCGATCTTGAGGGTGACGAAGTTGCGCCCGGGGCATGTCACGATGACGCGGGCATTGACGATCCTGGGCATGACGATCCTTCAGGCGATTTCGAGAATAACGGTCTTGAGGCGCGTCGAGTCGGCACCAACGGAAATGTCGAACAGACCCGGCTCGACCACCTCGCGCATCGTGATGTCGAAGAACCGGAACGCGTCCGGGCCGAGCGTGAACTGGACCGTCCGGCGCTCGCCGGGGGCCAGCGTCACGCGTTCGAAGCCCTTGAGCTCGAGGATTGGCCGCGCGACGGACGATACCTGATCGCGCACATAGAGCTGGACGACCTCGTCGCCCGCGCGCGCACCGACATTGGCGATGTCGACCGAGACGGTGACACTAGCCGCGATCCCGATCTTCGCCGACGACAGGCGCGGCGCACCGATCTCGAACTTGGTGTAGCTGAGCCCGAAGCCGAACGGGAACAGCGGCGCGGTCGTGTCGAACAGATAGCCGCGACGCGCCGAAGGCTTGGCGTCGTAGAAGACCGGCAGCTGCCCCGTCGACCGCGCGACCGTCACCGGAAGCTTCGCACCCGGGTTGATGTCCCCGAACAGCGCCTCCGCGATCGCGGTGCCCCCCTCCTGCCCGACATACCAGCATTCGAGCACCGCATTGGCCTGCGCCGTCACGCTCGGCCAGGATGGCGGGCGCCCGTTGATCGCGACCACGATGACGGGCTTCCCCGTCGCCTTCATCGCCGCGAACAGCGCATTCTGCTCGCCAAGCAGGTCGAGACTGGTGCGATCGCCGAGATGCGTCTTGGCATAGCCCTCCCGGCTCGTCTGTTCGGTGTCGCCGACCGCGAGCAGGATGACGTCCGCGGTGCTGGCGACGGTAACCGCCTCGGCGATCAGATCCCGGTTGCGCGCCGGATCGGCCAGCAGCACTTCGTTGGCGGAGCGGTCCTCGCTCTGCGTGATGAAGACGCCCTGCGCATGAACGACTTCGGCCTTGCCCTTCAACCGCGCACGAACCCCCTCGAGCAGCGACACGGTCGCCTTGGGGATCGACGAATAGCCACCGAGCCGGGCGACGGCCGCGTTCGGACCGATCACGGCGACGCGCTTGTGCGTCCCCGGGCTGAGCGGCAGGACACCGTCGTTGACGAGCAGCGCGATCGATCGCCGCGCCGCCTCGAGCGCCAGCGCGCGCGCCTCCGCATTGCCGGTCATCCGCGCCGCCGCCTGCGGATCGACGATCGCCTGTTCGAACATCCCCGAGCGCATCTTCAGTGTCAGCATCCGGCGGCACGCGGCATCGACTGCCTCGATCGCTACCCGACCCGCACGCACCTGATCGGCGAGCGAGCGATAGGCCTCGCCGTCCGGCAGGTCGGAATCGACGCCCGCCGCCAATGCGAGGCGCGCCGCTTCAGCCTTGTCCGCGGCGATGTGATGCAGCGACGCAAGTTCGCCGATCGCCGCATAATCGCTGACGATCGCGCCGTCGAAGCCCCATTCGCCGCGCAGCACGTCGTTCAGCAGCCAGCGATTGGCATGGCTCGGGACACCGTCGATCTCGTTGTACGACGGCATCACCGCGCCGATCCCGGTCCGCGCGACGACTGCGCGAAACGGCGGGAAGAAATTCTCGCGCAGTTCGCGTTCGGCGATCGGTGCGGGGGCGACATTCTCGCCGCTTTCGGGCTGGCCATGCCCGGTCATGTGCTTGAGCGTCGCGAACACCTTGCCGGGTGCCAGCGTCTTGCCCTCGCCCTGCAGGCCGATCACCGCCGCGACGCCCATTTCCCCGCACAGATAGGGGTCCTCGCCGAACGTCTCCTCGATCCGGCCCCAGCGGGGGTCACGGGCGATGTCGACGACCGGCGACAGCGCCAGCACCGTGCCATGCGCCCGCACCTCGCGCGCGATCACCGCGTTGACCCGGCGGACGAGGTCGCGATCGAACGATCCCGCCAGCGCGATCGCCTGCGGGAAGCTGGTCGCCTCCGGCGCCATGAAGCCGTGCAGCGCCTCCTCGTGGAACAGGATCGGAATACCAAGCCGCGTGCGGGTCGTCGCCCAGCGCTGCGCCGCGTTGACGAACGCGATTGTATCCGCCGGCGCACGCCAGCGGCCGGTAACGGCGGCGGCCGTGTTGGCCGCGGTCGCCGCACCGCCACGGTCGGACGGCCGCGCGATCTGGCCGATGCCGTTGGGATAGGCCGTATCGGCGCGCGCCGGGTCGAAACGCAGCGCATCATCCATCACCTGGCGCTTCGTCGTCGACAGCGTGATCAGCTGCGCCACCTTCTCGTCGAGCGTCATCCGCGCCATGAGATCGCGAACCCGCAGGTCGACGGGCGCGCGCGCATCGCGGTAGACGGGAGACTCCTTGGCGGCGCCGGCCATTCCAGGGGCCAGGCCGGACGTCAAAGTCGCGAGCGACGCCGAACCCATCCAGCGGAGCATGCCGCGGCGACTGGTCGCGATTGTCCTGAAACTCGTGCCGGTCACCCATCGTCTCCTGTCTTCAAACGCGGCATTGCTGTCGATGCCGTCATCGTGATAGCGATAACATGTTCGACAAGCAGACCCGTTGTCAATGCGGGAGGCTGTGCCGGGAGAGGAAAGAATGATGCGAGTGCGTTGGCTTTGCGTGGCGGTCGCGGTTGCGATGGCGAGTACGACCGGGGCGCAGGCGGAGGACGGTTACGACCTCTGGATGCGTTACCGTCCCCTGGCGAAAGAGGCGGCGACGGCGCTCGACCGGGATGCCGAATCGGTCGAAGTGCGCGGCCAGTCGGC
Organism: Sphingomonas sp. FUKUSWIS1; assembly: GCF_000733135.1. Taxonomy (NCBI): domain Bacteria; kingdom Pseudomonadati; phylum Pseudomonadota; class Alphaproteobacteria; order Sphingomonadales; family Sphingomonadaceae; genus Sphingomonas; species Sphingomonas sp. FUKUSWIS1. The sequence continues at coordinate 16,176 of NZ_JPJC01000229.1, read as the reverse complement.
GACGTTGCGCGTCGCCGCGGACGAGCTTCGCCGCGGTCTCGCGGGGCTGACCGGACACGCTCTTGCCATGGGTCCGAGCCCGCATCCGATCCTGCTGGCGACCTCGGCGGACGGTGACGTCGGCCGGCTCGGGCTGCCGCTGAACGACCTTGGCGACGAAGGCTACATTGTGCGGCAGGTGCGTCTCGGCGGCCGCGACGTCACGCTGGTGACGGGGCGTACCGACCGCGGCGTGCTCTACGGCAGCTTCGCGCTGCTGCGCCACATCCAGACCGGCGGGCGGATCGACCGGATCGCGCTCGCCTCGGCACCGCGAGTGAAGCTGCGCGTGCTGAACCACTGGGACAATCTCGATGGCGTGGTCGAGCGCGGCTATGCCGGCCAGTCGCTCTGGGACTGGTGGACGCTCCCCGACTTCAAGGATCCCCGCTACACCGACTATGCGCGCGCCAATGCGTCGATCGGCATCAACGGCACGGTTCTCAACAACGTCAACGCCAAGCCCGACAGCCTGTCCGCCAGCTATATCGCCAAGGCGGCCGCGCTCGCCGATGTCTTCCGCCCCTATGGCATCAAGGTCTATCTGTCGGCCCGCTTCTCGGCGCCGATCGAGCTTGGCAAACTGAAGACGGCGGACCCGCTCGATCCGCAGGTCGCGGCGTGGTGGAAGGCGAAGAGCGACGAGATCTACCGCGCGATTCCGGATTTCGGCGGCTTTCTCGTCAAGGCCAATAGCGAGGGGCAGCCGGGGCCGCGCGACTATCACCGCAGCCACGCCGACGGCGCGAACATGCTCGCAGCGGCAGTCGCACCGGGTGGCGGCATCGTGATGTGGCGGGCGTTCGTCTATGCCGACACCGACTCGGACGACCGCGCGAAACAGGCCTATACCGAGTTCAAGCCGCTCGACGGCAAGTTCGCCGCCAACGTCATCGTCCAGGTCAAGAACGGCGCGATCGACTTTCAGCCGCGCGAGCCGTTCCATCCGCTGTTCGGGGCAATGCCCAGGACACCGCTGATGCTCGAGTTTCAGATCACGAAGGAATATCTCGGCTTTGCGACGCACCTCGCCTATCTCGGGCCGCTCTTCGCCGAGACGCTGGGCAGCGAGACCTTCGCCGGCGGCAAGCGCGCGACGGTCGCCCAGATCGTCGAGGGCGGCGGCAATCGCCACGCGCTGACCGGCATGGCGGGGGTCGCCAATATCGGCCGCGACCGCGACTGGGCCGGATCGACGTTCAATCAGGCGAACTGGTTCGCGTTCGGGCGGATGGCCTGGGATCCGACGATCGGTGCACAGCCGGTTGCGCGCGAATGGGCGGCGATGACCTTCGGGCCGAACCCCGCGATCGTCGCACCGGTGACGGACATGATGATGGGCTCGCGCGAGGCGGTGGTCGACTATATGACGCCGCTCGGGCTCGCGCACGTCATGGCGACGGGCCATCATTATGGCCCCGGCCCGTGGGTCGCCGACCTGAAGCGTCCGGAATGGAATCCTGTCTATTATCACCGCGCGGACAAGGCCGGAATCGGCTTCGACCGGACGCGCACCGGTAGCAACGCCGTCGCGCAATATGCGCCAGAGCTTGCCCGCCGTCTGGCCGATCCAGCGACGACGCCGGAGCGTGACCTGCTGTGGTTCCATCACGTGTCATGGGACCGGCCGATGGCATCGGGGCGCAGCCTCTGGGCCGAGATGGTCCATGATTATGATCGCGGCGTCGGCTATGTCGCGGACATGCGCCAGCGCTGGGACGGATTGCGCGGCCAGGTCGATGCCGAACGCTGGGCCAAGACCGCGACCTATCTGGGGATACAGGAGCGCGAGGCGCGGTGGTGGCGCGATGCCAGCCTCGCCTATTGGATGTCGGTGAACGGCCGGTCGCTGCCGGCCGGCGCCGCTGCCCCCGCGCATGACCTCGACTGGTACAAGGCGCAGCACGCCGCCTTTGCCCCGGGCAACCCGCAATGAGCGGCCTTATGGAGAAAGCGCTGACGGTAGGATCTTCGGTAGCCAGGCCGACGGCGTGGTTGTTGGCAGCATTGCTCGCGACCGGCGCGGATGCCCAGCGCGCCGCGCCGACTCAGCGGTGGACCGGGAGCTGGGGCTCTGCGCAGATGATCGCGACCGGCGACAATGCGCTGCCGGCCGACCGCGCCGGCGCGATCACGCTCCGACAGGTCGTCCGTCTGTCGGCTGGCGGCACACAGGTCCGCGTGCGGCTGTCCAACGCGTTCGGCACGCACCCGCTCAGGATCGGCGCGGCGCATATTGCACGGCCGACCGCTCTCGGCACCGCGCGTATCGCGGGCGGCACGACGCTTCGCTTTGCCGGTCAGATGACGGCGGTCATCCCGGCGGGTGGGGAGATTTATTCGGATCCGGTCGCGCTCGCGCTCGCGCCCGGGGCCGACCTCGCCGTCAGCCTCTATCTGCCCGATCCCACCACGCCCCAGACCGGGCATCCCGGTGCGCGGGCCACCAGCTTCACGGTCGCGGGCAATCACGTCGCCGACCCGCTTCTCGCAGGCGCGACCGCGACACCGCACTGGTATGCGCTCGCCGATGTCGAGGTGGCGGGGCCCCGCGTCGCCCAGGTCACCGGCGCGGCACGCCCGACGACGATCGTCACGATCGGCGATTCGATCACCGATGGCTATGGCGTCGCCCCGGAACGCAACACCCGCTGGCCCGACATCCTCGCCGAACGGCTGCGCGCGGCACCGGCGACACGCCCGCTCGGCGTCGTCAATGCCGGCATCGGCGGCAACCGGATATTGCTCGACGGGCTCGGTCCCAACCTTGTTGCCCGGTTCGACCGCGACGTGATCGCGCGCAGCGGCGTCGGCTGGGCGATCCTGCTCGAAGGGGTGAACGATCTCGGCGTCTTGACGCGCGACGCTCCGGCATCGCCCGAAGACCATGCGGCGCTCGTCGCGCAACTGACCGCCGGCTTCCGCCAGCTGGCCGACCGCGCGCATGCACATGGTATCAAGATCATCGGCGGCACGGTGATGCCGTTCGGCGGCAATGACTATTATCACCCGGACGCCGCGCTCGAGGCCGATCGCCAGGCGGTCAACAGCTTCATCCGCAACTCGGGCGTCTTCGATGCGGTGATCGACTTCGACCGGGTGATGCGCGATCCGCGCCGTCCCGACCGTCTCGCGCCGGCGTTCGACTCAGGCGATCATCTTCACCCGTCCGAAGCGGGCTATCGGGCGATGGGTGCCGCGGTGCCGCTCGCGCTGTTCACCACGCCGCAGCGCTGAGCACGCGCCCGGCATGACGGTCGCGCCGGTCCCCCGCCTGTGCCGCCGGACCGGGTGATCAGTTCGCCCGTTCCTGCGGTTGGTCCGAACCTGCCTGAACAGGCCCCGCCCCGCTTTCCAATGACGGGGCAGGTCTCTCCCTGTCTCAAGTATTAAATAATCATATTTAAGTTATTTTATCGGCTATGGCTTTACTGCCACTGTGTCTAAAATACGCGACACAGAATACAGATTACCGTTGACAGTATTCGTGCCCATGGTAGCCCTATCACACACCGCCAATAAGAGCGGTTTCGGAAGGGCTGCGGTCATGCCGCAAAGGGGGAGAGAATGATGAGGGGTTCGTCCATACTCAATGCACTCGTGCGTTCGAGTTCGATTGCCACAGTTGCCGTTTGCCTGCTGAATCCGGCACAGACCTTCGCGCAAATGGCGCCAGGCACCGAGACAGGGTCGCCTGCGACTGCCGCGCAGCCAGCGCTTCCGGCGACATCCACCGCGCAAGACGCAGGGCAGACCGCGAGCCAGGATCCACAATCGGCCCCCGGGGACGAGATCGTCATCACCGGCATCCGCGCCAGCCTTGGTCGCGCTATCGACATCAAGCGCAACTCGGCCGGCGTCGTCGACGCCATCTCGGCCGAGGATATCGGCAAGTTCCCCGACACCAACCTCGCGGAATCGCTGCAGCGCGTCACCGGCGTCTCGATCAGCCGCGCCAACGGCGAAGGCTCGCAGGTTGCCGTCCGCGGCTTCAGCGGCGGCTTCAACCTCGTCACCCTGAACGGCCGCCAGCTTCCGGCGACCAGCATCGACACGAGCACCGGCAACGCGTTTGCGACCGGTACGGGTCGTTCGTTCGATTTCCAGAATCTCGCATCCGAGGGTGTCGCCACGCTCGAGGTCTACAAGACCGGCCGCGCCAACATCCCGTCGGGCGGCATCGGTGCGGCGATCAACGTCGTCACCCGCCGACCGCTGTCGTCGAGCGAGAGCGGCCTTTCGGGGTCGATCGGTGCCAAGGGGCTGTATGACAGCTCGGTCGAGAAGGCGGAAGGCGATCTGAGCAAGATCACGCCAGAGCTGTCCGGCCTCATCAACTACAAGAACCCGAACGAAACCTTCGGCGTCAATGTGTTCGGCAGCTATCAGCTGCGCGAATCCGCTTCGGTTCAGTCCAACCCCAATTACTGGAACATCGTGCCGCTGGCCGATTTCCTCAACACGGCGGGCGCCTATATCCGGCCGACGACGGTGATCACCAATCGCCCGACGACTGAATATGTCCAGATACCGAACGACAGCCGGTACCAGTTCTCCGAGAACCGCCGCGAGCGTCTGAACGGCCAGGCCAACATCCAGTTCAAGCCGTCCGACCGGTTCGAAATCTCGATCGACGGCATGTATGCCCGGAACAAGCTGAGCGAAGAGCGCAGCGAGCAGACCAACTGGTTCCAGCGCCCATTCACCGAAGTCACCTTCGACGACAACAAGCAGATGCAGAGCGCGGTGATCCTCGCCGAGTCGATCCAGGCGGACAAGGGTTACGAGCAGCAGCGTTTCGCGACCAAGACCGAGCTCTATTCAGTCGGTGGCAATGTGAAGTGGGACTTCACCGACAATCTGCGACTGACGCTCGACGCCAACCATGCCAAGTCGAAGACCAATCCGGATAACGCGAACGGAACCTCGGCGACGACGATCTCGATCGGTGCGCCGGTACGCTCCTCGCACAAGGTCGACTTCACCACCGGCTTCCCGCAGCAGTCCGAGACGATCAACGACTGCACCGCAACCAACGGTGGTCGCGGCGGCAACTGCAACAACACGCTCGACATCGCGGATCTGGGTAGCCAGGTCGCACGGAAGATCACGTCGACCCAGGAAGCCCGGATCAACCAGTTCGGCGGCGACGTCGCCTGGGACCTGGGCGGGGGCAGCAAGTTCAACGTCGGCGGCAACTATATCGACGCGAACATGCGCTCGACCACGGTCAACACGATCCAGACCCTCGGCGACTGGGGCATCACGGATACCGGTCGCGTCGCAGAACTCGCCGGCGATCTCGTCGACACCTTCTGCCTGACCTGCAAGTTCGACAAATATGATCCGAAGTCGACAGGCTCGTCACTGGTCGCCTTCCGCGCCAACGCGGTCGATCTGCTCGACGTCTTCGAGCCTTTCTACGCCGCCCGCGGCAACGCGGTCTCGCCGAGCCCGTCCTCGGACGATACCGTCGGTGAGAAGACCTGGGCGGCCTATGGCCAGATCACCTGGGCCGGTGAACTCGGCGGACGCCGCGCCAATGCGCTGATCGGCGCCCGCTATGAAAAGACGCGGGTCAAGTCGATCGGCATCCAGTCGGTGCCGAGCGGCATTCGCTGGTCGCAGGACAATGACTTCGCGGTCGATGGCGGGCCGCCCAGCGGCGCCGTCACGGTCAAGGCGAGCTACGACAATCTGTTGCCATCGCTCGATTTCAACATCGAACCGATCGACAACGTCATGGCGCGCGCCTCGTTCAGCCGCACGCTCGCCCGTCCCGACTATGGCAACCTCTTTGCCTCCGTCAGCGCCGGGGCGCCGAACCGCCCGACCGCGCTCGGTGCGGCCCCTGCGGGCGCAACGCGTCAGGATCCGGCGCTGTTGCCGCTGGTCTCGGACAATTTCGACGTGTCGCTCGAATGGTATTACAAGCCGACGAGCTTCGTGTCGGTCGGCTTCTTCAACAAGGACGTCCGCAACTTCATCGGCAACCAGGTCACCAGCGGCAATCTGTTCGGACTGCGTGACCCGGGTTCGGGCGCTGCCGGTTCGCGCTCGGGTACCGCGCTGGCCTATCTCCAGGCCAACGGGCTGCCGCTCAGCGACATCAACCTGTTCTCCTACACCGCGTTGCTGACGCAGAATAACGGCAACCAGGCGGCCGCATCCGCCGCGTTCCAGAACAATATCGATCCCGCGACGGGTGGCCTGAGGACGCAGTTCGTCGTCGATCTGGCCAATGCGGTCGATATCGTTGCCGATCCCAACGATCCCCTGTTCGAGTTCGCGATTAGCGGCCCGGTCAACAACCGCGAGGGCAACATCCACGGGTTCGAAGTCGCCTGGACCAACTTCTTCGGTCAGACCGGCTTCGGCTTTGCGGTGTCGTACACCAAGGTCAATGGCGACGTGAACGTCGATCCCTATGCCGATCCCAACGTCAACATCTTCGCACTGACCGGCCTCGGCGACAGCGCGAACCTGACCGGCATCTATGACAAGAACGGGCTTTCGGCGCGTGTCTCGTACAACTGGCGCGACAAATATCTGTCGGGCACCAACCAGGGCGGCAACCGCAACCCGCTCTTCACCGCAGCCTTCGGGACGCTCGACGCGAGCATCAGCTACGACATCGCGCAGAGCTTCTCGATCTCGCTCGAGGCGGTCAATCTGACGAGCGAGCCGTTCCGCCAATATGCCCGCACCGAGACCAATCTGGTCTATGTGCAGGAACTGAAGCCGCGCTTCTATCTGGGCGCGCGCTACCGCTTCTGAGCACAGGCCGGCGTGCGCCTCGGCGCGCGCCGGCCACCGCATCGGACATTGGAAGGGCCGCAGCACCGTGCCGCGGCCTTTTCCTGTTGTCCGTCGCCGCCTGGCTGATAGACCCGGACAAAAAGGGACCGGAGCGGATGAACCCCGTACAGATCAATAATATCGATCATGCCGACCTGCGCGTCAGCCCGCGCGCGGGCGCCGCATTCAATGACGCGGCCAATCAGGCGCTGGTCTTCCCCGCCGAATTCGAGGAACTGCAACGCGAATTCGCAATCGTGTTCCGCCGCCGCGACGAGGGTCTTCAGGCCTATGCGCTGCTGGGGCTCGACCGCGACGAGAATCTCTTTCTCACCGACGACCGCTGGACGAGCCGCTACGTTCCCGCCAGCCACCGGCGCGGTCCCTTCTCCATCGGCATGACCCGGTCCGCACAGGACGATGTCGGCGAGGCGATGTTGCAGGTCGATCTCGACGATCCGCGCGTCGGTGACCCGGCCGGCCTGCCGCTGTTCCTCGAGCATGGCGGCAACACCCCCTATCTCGATCACGTCACCGGCGTGTTGCGGCTGCTGTACGAGGGGATGGGATCCGCGCCCGCCGCCTATGCCGCGCTTGACGAAACCGGCCTGCTCGCGCCGGTCACGCTCACCATCGATGTCAGCGATGAGCGCCGCTACACCGTACCCGACGTGCTCGTCGTCGACCTCGAGCAGCTTGCGGCGCTGAACGGCGCCCCGCTCGAACAACTGCATCGTTCGGGCATCCTGCGGCTCGCCATCCTTGCCGCGTCATCGCTCGGCA
>NZ_JPJC01000229.1:4593-8437 GCF_000733135.1 Sphingomonas sp. FUKUSWIS1 | reverse complement strand
GGCTCGCGGCAGTCGGTTGACCCCGGTGCCCGCCATCACCCGCCGGACCCGCGTGATCGAAGGGGCGGACGCGCGGACCCTGCCCGTCGCCGATCTGATCGCGGAGGGCCGTCCGACGATCCTGCGAGGGCTCGCCCGCGACGTCCCGCTCGTCGCTGCGGCGCGTCAGGGTCCCGCGGCCGCGGTCGGCTGGCTCAAGCAGTTCGATGGCGGCCAGCCGGTGACGGCCTATATCGGCGACCCCGCCATCGGCGGCCGCTTCGGATACACGGCCGACTGCACCGCGCTCAACTTCACTCGCGAGCGCGGGTCGTTGTCCGCCTATCTCGACCAGCTTCTCGCCAGCATCGACGATCCTGCCGCACCCAGCATCTATATCGGCTCGACCGACATCGATCAGTATCTCCCCGGCCTCCGGGACCAGGCAGTGCTCCCCTTCGGCGATCCCGAACTCGTCGCGCATCCACCGCTGGTCAGCATCTGGATCGGCAACCGGACGACCGCGTCGGCGCATCACGACATGTCGAACAACATTGCGGTCACGTTGGTCGGGCGGCGGCGCTTCACGCTCTTCCCGCCCGATCAGGTCGCCAACCTCTATCCGGGGCCGCTCGAACCGACGCCCGCGGGCCAAGTCGTTTCGATGGTCGATTTCGACGCCCCCGACTTCACCCGCCATCCCGGCTTTGCCGATGCGCTGGCGGTGGCCGAAGTCGCGGAGATGGAGCCCGGCGACGCGCTCATCTACCCGGCCTTGTGGTGGCATCAGGTCGAGGCGCTCGATCCGTTCAACGCGATGATCAACTATTGGTGGAACCCGACGCCGCGCTTCATGGACACGCCGCAGAACACGTTGCTGCACGGCCTGCTCAGCCTGCGCGACCGGCCCGAGCATGAGAAGCGCGGGTGGCAGGCGTTGTTCGACTATTATGTCTTTGGCGATGCGGCACGCGCCGGCGCGCATCTGCCGGCAGACGCGCGCGGCGCACTCGCACCGCTGGATGCGATGGCCGCGCGAAGGCTGCGCGCCACGCTGTTGCAACGGCTCAATCGATGAAGGGATATGCGATGGATACCCCGCCAAAGACCCGCGTGATCATCGCCGGCGGCGGCACCGCCGGCTGGCTCGCCGCGGCGCTGCTGACGCGACAACTCGGCGCGCTGGTCGACGTCACGCTGATCGAATCGGACGAAATCGGCACCGTCGGCGTCGGCGAAGCGACCATCCCCACGGTCCAGGCCTTTCACGCACTGCTCGGCCTCGACGAGCGCGCGTTCATGGCCGCCACCGGCGCGACGTTCAAACTCGGCATCGCGTTCGAGGGCTGGGCACGCCCCGACGATCGCTATGTCCATTCGTTCGGCGATGTCGGGCGGTCCACCTGGATGGGCGACTTCCAGCATTTCTGGCTCGAAGCGCGCGCCAACGGTCTGGCCGGCGACTTTGGCGACTATTGCCTCGAACTCCAGGCCGCAGAGGCGCGCCGCTTCACCATCGGTCAGCAGGGTCCGCAGCTCAACTATGCCTATCATTTCGACGCGGGCCGCTATGCCCGCTTCCTGCGCGAGCGCTGCGAGACCGCGGGGCTGACCCGGATCGAGGGACGGATCGCCGGGATCGATCGCTCGGCCGAGACCGGCCATATCGATGCGGTCATCCTCGCCGACGGCTCGCGTGTCGCAGGCGATCTGTTTCTCGACTGCAGCGGGTTTCGCGGCCTGCTGATCGGTGATGCGCTGGGTGTCGGCTATGAAGACTGGAGCCACTGGCTTCCCGCCAACCGTGCGCTCGCAGTGCAGACGACGTCGGTCGAGCCCGCCCGGCCCTACACCCGCGCGATCGCGCACGATGCCGGCTGGCAGTGGCGGATCCCACTGCAGCACCGCGTCGGCAACGGCATCGTCTATTCGAGCGAGTACCTCTCCGATGATGCGGCCCAGGACCGACTGCTGGCGTCCGTCCAGGGCCAACCGCTGACCGACCCGCGCCTGCTGCGCTTCACGACCGGTCGTCGCCTGCGCGCGTGGGAGGGCAATTGCATCGCGCTGAGCCTCGCCGGCGGGTTCGTCGAACCGCTCGAATCGACCAGCATCCACCTCGTCATGACCGCGCTGACGCGGCTGCTCCGCGCCTTCCCCTTCGACGGGATCAGCCCTGCGGTCGTCGCGCAGTTCAACGCGCAGACCCGGCGCGAGATCGAAGGCGTGCGCGATTTCGTCATCCTCCACTATCATTTGAATCAGCGCAGCGAACCGTTCTGGAAGGCCTGTGCCGCAATGCCGATCCCCGACACGCTGGCGGAGCGCATCGCGCTGTTCACCGATGCCGCGCAGGCTTATCAGTCGCCGGACGACCTGTTCCGCGTCAGCTCCTGGACACAGGTCATGCTGGGCCAGCGGCTCGAGCCGCGCGACTGGCATCGCCTCGCGCGGATGATGCCGCCCGAGCGGCTCGGATCGTCACTCGCGGACCTGAAGGCGGGGATCGCGCAACAGGTGGAGCGGCTGCCCGCGCATCAGGTGTTCATCGATCGCTATTGTGCCCAGGCCGCGACCGAGGTTGCGGCATGAGCGTCGGCAAACCCCGACCCGACGCATCGCCTCAGGTCAGAGATTGGCCTGTTCGTCGGTCGGCAGCTCCGCGTCCGGGCCATAATAAAGCACGGCGCATTCGGCCTTCAGGCACCCGCCCTCGATGACGATGTCGTCGCGATAGGCGTCGTGAATGAAGGCGAGCGTGTCGACGTGCTTCGCCTCGAAATACATCGGATGCACGTCGTCCCGGCCAGCGCCGTAGACGACGCGCCCGACTTTCGACCAGATCGACGCCATCGTGCACATCCCGCAGGGTTGCAGCGTCGAGTAGAGCGTCGCCCCGCGCAATTCGAGCTCGCCCGTATCCTCGCAGGCGCGTCGGATCGCCATCATCTCCGCGTGCGCGGTCGCGTCGGGAAGCTCGTGCGTCTGGTTGCGTTCGCCCGCGATGATCTTGCCGTCGAGCACGATCACGCAGCCCAGCGGTGAGGTCGACGGATCCGATCCCTTCGACCGGGCGATCGCGATCGCCTCGCGCATCCAGCGTTCATCATCCTGCATCATGGCGTCACCTCCCGGAATCACCGTGTAACGCGCGGAAGCAGGTCTTGTTCGCCCGGTTCGGCAGAGCGAGCCCTAAATCGGCGGTCGGCCTTTGCCGCCGGGTCAAATTCTTCGAAACGGCTGGGCGAAATCCGGCGATGCGCGTTGTCATCACGCGTTGCAGGACGGCCGAAAGCCCGTCGTGCAGGACCTTTCGCATCCCGAGGAGCCATTGATGCCGACCACTCTCAAAGCCAAGTTCGACACGCGCCGCGAAGCCGAGATGACGGTGGAACGTCTCGTCCAGGAAATGCAGGTCGAGCGGACCGACATCTTCATCACGACCGACGGCGCGGACAACAGCGCTGGCGACGAACGCGCGGGCGCCGACACCGCAGGCGATAATCCCACGCCCGCGTCGCGCGCCGACGCCGCGCTCGAGGGCAAGATCATCGTCTCGGTCGATATCGCCGACGCCGGGCGCGCCAGCGACATCAAGGCCGCATTCGCCGAGTTCGACGCCTCCGAGGTGGCCGAGCGCTAAACGCCGTGAGGGCGGGGCGGACGACACGGTGACCGCCCCGCCCCTGCGACCGTCTTTACTCCCTCCCCGACACCATGGAATTCGACATGACCGACACTACCGCCATCATGGCCCGCCAGCGCGAGATCGCGTCCGAACATCTGCTGTTCAAACTGATGGAATATGTCGAGGCGCAGCACCCTGGGCTGCTCGACTTCATGGAAGCCAGCCTCGACCATCTCG
>NZ_JPJC01000229.1:0-4388 GCF_000733135.1 Sphingomonas sp. FUKUSWIS1 | reverse complement strand
TGCAAAACGCCTCGCCGCCCCGCCGCTAGCAGGCGTCCTGTCCGCCCAGCACGTCGAGCGCCATGACGTGCGCAAGGTGCGACAGTCCCTGCGGCAGGTTGCCGAGAAACATGCCCGTCTTCGGATCGGCCATCTCCGTCATGATCCCGACGCCGCGATCAAGCGCCTCGGAAATGCCCGCAAGCGCCGCCTCTGCCCGATCACGCTGGCCAAGCAGCGCACGAGCCTCGATCATCCAGAAGGTGCACGCCAGGAAACACCCCTCTTCGGCCCACACGTCGCTGTACCGATAGTGATAGGGCCCCGCCCCCAGTTCGCGGTCGATCGCGTCGAGCGTCTTTTCCAGCCGCTCGCGCCCGTCGAAGCCGAACCGCACCGCCAGCGCGAGCGACGCGTCGAGCTTGTCGCTGCCGGGGTAGAAGACGAACGCCTGCTTGGTCTCGGACCAGCATTCATCCTCGATCCACTGCGCGATCCGGTCGCGTTCGCGCGACCAGCGGTCGCGGCACGTGGTCGGCAACTGCCCCTGGTCCGCCAGTTCGACCGCGCGCGCCAGCGCCTGCCAGCAGCTGATCTTCGACATGGTGTAATGCTGCGACTCCTCGAGCTCCCAGATGCCGGCATCCTTCTGCCGCCACGCGTCCGCGCACCGGTCCGCGAGATGCGACAGCAGCTCGGCGCTCGACGCGTCGAGGATATTGCCGCAACTGACGAAGCGGGCCGCGGTCTCGAATATGTCGCCATACACGCCGTGCTGGTTCTGGTCGGTCGCGGTGTTGCCGACCTGCACGGGTTTCGACCGCCGATATCCCGGCACGTCGATTTCGCTCAGATCGGGGACCAGCGCGCCCTCAAGCGTATAGCAGACGCGCGGGCCGTGTTCGGCCAGTCGCTTCAACAGCCAGGTGAACGCCGCCTTGGCCTCCATCTGCGCCCCCGCGGCAAGGAACGCCTTGATCGTATAGCCGGCGTCGCGGATCCAGGCGTAGCGATAGTCGTAATTCTTCTTGCCGCCGATCCCTTCGGGAACCGAGGTGGTCGCGGCGGCTGCGATCGCACCGGTCGGTGAATAGAGCAGCAGCTTCAGCGCAAGGACGCTGCGGATGAACGCGGGGCGCCGTTCGCCGTCATAGTCGATCCGCTGCGACCATTGCCGCCATTCCGCGTCGGAGATATCGATCCGCTCGTCGATGTCGGCGATCGTCGGCACGACCAGCGGCTCGTCCTCACCCGCAACGATCGCGACGACCTCTCGCTGCCCCTGCGCGACCGTCAGCACGCCCGTCACCGCCTCGTCAGCGCGCTTCACGACGACGCCGTCGCTGTGCAGGAACAGCCCCAGCACACGGTCGACATGGAAGACCGGATATTCGCCGATCTTCGATTGATAGGGGCTCGCCCCGCTGGCCCTGCGCCCCGGGCGCATCTCGATTCTGAACCGGACGGCACCGTCGAGCCCGTCGATCCGGCGTGCGAGTTCGGTCCAGGGCAGCCGCCCGGCCGTACCGCTGTTCATCGATTCGGTTAGCCGCGCGCGACCGCCATCCGTGATGAAGAGCGTCTCGAGCACGTTGCTGCCGGGCAGATAGCGGCGCTCGACGGTGAACGGCTCGGTCGGGGTGATGCTGAACCGTCCCCCCTCCTCCGGATCGAGCAGCCGGTCGAACAGCGGCTGAGAATCGAGATTGGGCACGCACCACCAGTCGATCGACCCGTCCGCCCCCGACAGCGCGACCGACCGCCCGTCACCGAGCGCGCCATAATCCTCCAGCCGCAGATAGCCGTCATAGCGCACCCCGTCGCGTACATCGTCGCGCGCGGGTCGGGTGGTGGAGCGCAGCACGTCGCTGGCCAATGCGGCAAGGGTCTTGGCCATGGAAGTATCTGTCCGATCGCGTCTCTGCCCCCCACCAGGCCGGGTATTCGACGCTGGGGAAGCCGTGGTCGGACATGAACGTCGCGGCGTGCGCCAATATCCCGCCCCAACGCTATTTTCCTGGCCGCAGCCCGCAACGCGCCGACCGGGTCCGTCCGCCGCTCAGAGCGGGGACACGTCCGGCATGAAGATATAGCCGTTGCCACGTACCGTCCGGATCAGTTCGGTGCGGTCGTGCCGCTGCACCTTGCGCCGCAGCCGGCTGATATTGACGTCGATCGTGCGTCCCTTCGCCGGGCCGTCGCTGCGCCCCAGCGTCGCGATCATGTCGTCACGCGAATGGATCGTCTGCGGTTGCGCCACGAACAGATGCAGCATCTGGAACTCGCCATCGGTCAGCCGGACATTGGTGCCGTCGGGTGCGGTTAGCGTCCGCATCCGGCAGTTCAGCGCCCAGCCCGCAAAGCCGACCAGATCGTGGCTCTGCACGGGACTTGCGGCGCCAACGGGTCGCTCGATCGGCGCGGGGTCGGCAGGATCGGGCGACGCGCCGCTGGCCAGTTGCGCCCGTTGCCGCCGCAGGACCGACCGGATCCGCGCGAGGATCTCGCGCGGGCTCGACGGCTTGGTGACATAGTCATCCGCGCCCAGCTCGAGCGCGACGACCCGGTCGATCTCGCTCGACAGCGCGGAGAACATGATCACCCGCGGCGGATCCTGCGTCTGGGTCAGTGCGCGCAGCACCGACAGCCCGTCCTCGCCGGGCATCATCATGTCGAGCACGACGAGATCGCAGGGGCGATGCGCGAGCCGGGTTCGCAGCGCGGCGCCGCTCGCCACGGCTTCGGCGCGCAGGCCGTGATCGACCAGAAACCCCGTCAGCAACTCGCGCAGCCCGGGATCGTCGTCGACGATGACGATCCGCGCGCTGTCATCCGCCCCTCGCGTGCCGGCATGGAGATCAGGGCCGGGCACGGCGACGGAAACGCTGTTGGTCAAAATCATGCGCCTCGCCTGCAGGTCAGTTCTTTCCGGCATATGTCTGGATGTTGCGCAATCCGTCGCGCCGGCAACGACCGGCGGTGGCGTGGCATGATGCGAAATCGCTGAAACATCGCGAACACATACGTGGCATAGTGGCCGGCGATGCACTGCGCCGCTCCCGAACCCGCCGATACGATGCTGCTCGTGGTCGATGACGACCATGCGATCCGGACGCTGCTCGCGCAGAGTCTGGGGATGCACGGGTACCGCGTCGAAACCGCGACCAATGCGCAGGAAATGGACGTCGCGCTCGCACGGCATCCGATCGCGCTGATCCTGCTCGACGTGATGATGCCGGGCGAGGACGGTCTGGCGGCCTGTCGCCGCCTGACCCGCAAGGGCGCCCCCCCCGTCGTCATGCTCAGCGCGCTGGGCGACGAACCCGACCGGATTCTCGGGCTCGAGATCGGCGCGAGCCATTATCTGACCAAGCCGTGCAGCCCGCGCGAGATCCTCGCGACGGTCCGCGCCGCACTGCGTGAACGCAATGGCGCGGCTGCCGAGACCGGACGCAGCTATGGCTTTCTCGGCTGGCGGGTGGATTTCGCCGCGCACGAATTGCTCGACGGCGACGGCATGCTCGTCGACCTGACCGATGGCGAATTCGCGGTGTTGCGCGCCTTTGTCGAGCGTCCGCGACGCGTGCTCGCGCGCGACGCGTTGCTGGAGGCGGCGCGGGGCCCGGACACCGACGCGTTCGACCGGGCGATCGACGTCCAGGTCAGCCGGCTGCGACGCAAGCTGCGTTCGCGCGGGGACGAGATCATCCGGACGATCCGCAACGAAGGCTATTTCTTCGTTCCCCGCGTGATCCGGCTGTGACCACGCCGCCACGCACGGCCGGCGCGACACCCGTCGGCGCTAGGGTCGGGCATCCACGACGCTGGCCGCTGTTCCTGCGGATCTTCGCGTTCATCCTGTTCACCGTCCTGCTCGTCCAGCTGCTCAATTTCGCCGCCGTCCTGCTCGTCCCGCCGCCGACGCCGGTGGTCTATTCGACCAGCCGGATCGCCTCGGTCGTGCGTGCCGGACGCGACCCGAGCGGGCTGCTGACGATCGCGGTCGCGACCGCCCCGCCGACCGAGCAGGGCGATGCGCGTGATCGCCATCTCGGCCGGGTGATCGCCGCCGATCTGGGCGTGCCGGCACGCGCGGTGATCGTCGAGGCGCGGCGCTATGGCCCCCCCTTGATGGCGGGCGCGTTTCGTCCGCCCATGCCGATGGGCATGCCCAAGATGCCGCCACAGTCGGTCGTCGACAACACGCTGTTCGGCGCGTTCGTCGTCTGGGTCCATGCCCCCGATGGCCAGTGGCGGACGATCCGCCCGGCGCGGCCGGCGTTCGGCTTGTGGCAGGCGCGGCTGATCCTGTGGTTCCTCGTCGCGATGGCAGTCGCGGCACCGGTCGCGCTGGTGCTGGCGCGGCGCATCGCCCGGCCCGTCGCGCTGTTCGCCGCCGCCGCCGACCG
>NZ_JPJC01000228.1:1535-3296 GCF_000733135.1 Sphingomonas sp. FUKUSWIS1 | reverse complement strand
ATCGTCTCTTGGCGCACATTCGCGCGCTTCACAACCGGTCTCGACACTTATCGTCATTGGGCGTTCAGTGCGCAGGTGGAACAATCGCCGAATATGCCGGGTTATCTGCGGCATGATCAAAAGGGACAGAGACATGAAGGCCAAGGGTATATTCATCGGCGCAGCGCTCGCCGCACTCGTCACGACGTCGGCCTGCACGACCGATCCGGAGACGGGCCAGCGCACGATCTCGAAGACCGCGCTCGGCGGCATCGGCGGCGCGCTCGGCGGCTATCTGCTCGGCGACATCGTCGGCGGGCGTAACGACCGGACCGAGAAGCTGCTCGGCGCCGGCATCGGCGGCCTCGCGGGCGCGGGCGTCGGCGCGTACATGGACAAGCAGGAGCGCGATCTGCGCGCACGCACCGCAGGCACCGACGTCCAGGTGATCCGCCAGGGCGACGACCTCGTCCTCAACATCCCGTCGGGCATCACCTTCGCCTATGACAGCGCGACCGTGCAGCCGCAGTTCCAGCGCACGCTCGATCAGGTCGCGGACACGCTGCGCCAGTATAACCAGACCTATATCGACGTGTACGGCCACACCGATTCGACCGGCAGCGACTCCTACAACCAGACCCTGTCGCAGCGCCGGGCGACCTCGGTCGCGGATTACCTGTCGAGCCACGGCGTCCAGTCCGCCCGCATCGGCACCCGCGGCTATGGCGAAAGCCAGCCGATCGCCTCGAACGACACCGACGCCGGCCGCGCAGCCAACCGCCGCGTCGAGGTAAAGATCGTCCCCATCACCCAGAACGACCTCCGCTAACCACCCCTCCGCCCGCCCCCTCCGTCATCCCGGCGAAAGCCGGGACCCAGGGTGCGGGCGGACGGGCAACAGAAGAAGGGGGGTTCGCGCGGAGACGCGGAGGCGCAGAGAGAGTGTGGACGTCGCGCAGCGACCACCCAATCACCTCCGGCAGAGCTAAAGGTCAGGGTTTCCCGACCGAAAGGCCGGACGCACCCCCTCCGCGCCTCCGCGCCTCCGCGTGAACCCACTCTTCTTAATCACCCCGTCATCCCGGCGAAGGCCGGGACCCAGGGTCAAAAGCGCAAACCCGCATGGCCCTGCGCCCCGGCGTCAGCCGGAAGAACGAGCACGCGCCACAAGACAGAAGAAGTTTGGTTCACGCGGAGACGCGGAGGCGCGGAGACGGTGTGGACGTCGCAGAGCGACCGCCCGATCACGTCCGGCAGCGCAAAAGATCAGCGTCTCCCGACCGAAGGGCCGGATGCACTATCTCCGCGCCTCCGCGCCTCCGCGCGAACCCATTCTTCTTCTACGGACGCCGCTCCCGGAAAAACCCCGTCAGCAACCCCGAGGCCTCCCGCTCCCCGATCCCCGCATAGACCTCAGGCCGATGATGGCACGTCGGCTGGCCGAAGAACCGCGCGCCATGCTCGACCGCGCCGCCCTTCGCATCCGCCGCCCCATAATAGAGCCGCGCGATCCGGGCATGCGCGATCGCCCCCGCGCACATCGCGCACGGCTCGAGCGTCACCCACAGATCGCAATCCTCCAGCCGGTCCCGCCCCAGCGCCCTGGCCGCCGCGCGAATCGCGAGCATCTCGGCATGTGCGGTCGGATCGCACAGCGCGCGCGGCGCATTGGCCGCGGTCGCGATCACTTGCCCGGCACGCACCACGACAGCGCCGACCGGCACCTCGCCCGCTGCCGCTGCATCGCGCGCGGCGTCGAGCGCGCGCCGCATCGGGTCGGGG
>NZ_JPJC01000228.1:0-1452 GCF_000733135.1 Sphingomonas sp. FUKUSWIS1 | reverse complement strand
AAACATGCCCCGCCCTGCCCTGCCTTCCCCATCAGGTAAAGCCGCAGGACAAGGCGGGCGCGGATCAGTTCGCGGGCACCTGGCCATTGTCGGCCGCAGTCCCCGGCTTGTCGACCGAGATCGTCGGCACCGCGACCGTCTTGGTCTCGGTCCCCAGCCGCACCTTGGCGACGTCCGCCTCGAATTTCGGCGTCTGGATCGCGCCGGCACGCGTCTGGTCGATGTTGATGATCCCGAAATACATCAGCGCGACGACGGCGAGCAGCGCGATCGCGACCAGAGACAAGAGCGTACGCATGGGATTTCCCTTATATAAGGCCACGACCCATGACGGGCGTCGACCGGTTCGATGGCGTAACAACGTCGATCAACCCCGCGCGGTTGCACGCCCCGCTCTGCCGCCCCGTTCGCCGCATCCGCGCGAGCACCGATCGGCAAAAACGGGTGAATCGGTTGACGCGGCCGCGCTTGCCGGGTATCCGCGCGCCTTTCCGGGGTTCCTCCCGACACTTGATAGGTAGACAGATGTCGCGCATTTGCGAACTGACCGGCAAAGGCCGGATGGTCGGGAACAACGTGTCCCACGCCAACAACAAGACCAAGCGTACGTTCCTGCCCAACCTGCAGAACGTCACGCTGATCTCCGACTCGCTCGAGCAGAGCGTTCGTCTCCGCGTCTCGACGCACGGCCTGCGTTCGGTCGAGCATAATGGCGGCCTCGACAACTGGCTCGTCAAGACCTCGGACGACAAGCTCTCGCTCAAGGCCCGCCGCCTGAAGCGCGACGTCGTCAAGAAGATCGCCGCCGCCGCCTAACCCGCGCGACGACTGCGATTCGGCCCCGGCCCGCGCTCCCACCGGAGCGCGGGCCGTCGGCGTTTCTGCGCCCGTCACACCGAAACGCGCCGCCGAACCCGTTCCACCTCCCTCTCCGTTCGTGTCGAGCGAAGTCGAGACACCGCCATCCCCGCTCGACCCCCGCCGTTCGTGTCGAGCGCCCCCCTCCCGTTCGTGTCGAGCGAAGTCGAGACACCACCGCTAGCCCCGCTCGCCCCCCGCTACCCCTCCAGCCGAAACTTCAGCAACAGGGTCCGCTCCAACGCAGTCTCGTTGTCGTCCGACACGATCCACACCACCGTGTCGTCCCCCTCGCGCACCACCGCGATCCCCTCGAAATTGTCATGCACCAGCGGCGCGGCCAGCCGGGCGATCTCGCGCCCGCGCACCACCGCCCCCGCCCGAATCGCCCCCGATTCGATCACCGTCACGGTGTTGGAAAACGCGAACGGCGCGGCAAAGGCGCGATTGAGCACGATCAGCCGCCCGTCGGGCAGCTCGGCGACATCGACCGGACTGAACCCGACCGGCGGCACATAGGTAAAGCCCACCCCGCGCGCCGTCAGCGGATCACCCGCAAACAGCAGCCCCCGCCGCCCGGTCCCGCGCCCGACC
>NZ_JPJC01000227.1:0-2334 GCF_000733135.1 Sphingomonas sp. FUKUSWIS1 | reverse complement strand
GGGGCTGGCGGCCTGGGACAGGAGCAGCGCGGGGGCGAGCAGCATCAGGATCATAAGCGGGCGATCACATCCTCGACCGCGCGGATGATCAGCGCGATGTCGGAATCGCGTGACAGGCGGTGATCGCCGTCCTTGACGAGCAATGTCTGCACATCGGCTGAACGAAGCAGCTCGGCGAGCCGGGTGGTCCGCAGCCACGGCACCGCCTTGTCGCGCTGGCCCTGGATCAGGCGGACGGGGCAGCGGATCTCGATCCAGCCGAACATCAGCCGGTTCGCCTCGCCCGACGCCCAGAAGCCGCGGGTGTAGATGGTGGGTTCGGGGCCGTAATCGTTGGCGCGTTCGAGCCGGCCCGCGCTGAGCAGCGTCAGCTTTTCCTCAGGGGTGAAGCCCCAGTCGGTGAAGTCGGGCGCGGGGGCGATGCCGACGAGCGCCGCGACCAGATCGGGGCGGGCCTTCGCGACGAGCAGCATCAGCCAGCCGCCGAGCGACGAGCCGACGAGCACCGCGGGGCCGTCCGCCAGCGCCTCGAGCATCGCGATCACGTCGTCGCGCCAGTCGACGAGCGTCTGATCCTCGAACGCGCCCTCGCTGCGGCCGCAGCCGCCATAGTCGAAGCGGAGATAGGCGCGGCCCTGCGATTTCGCCCAGGCCTCGAGCGTAACCGCCTTGGTGCCCGTCATGTCCGAACCATAGCCCGACAGGAAGACGATCGTCGGGCCGGTGCCGGTCGTGTGGTGATAGGCGAGGCGGGGGCGGTCCGGCGCGGGGGTGGTGGTGTCGGTCATGCGCGGGGCTTTAGCCAAAGCGGGCGGGTCGGGATAGGTCAGGCTGGTGCGGAGGGGCTGGTGAAGATGTCCTCGATCGCGAGGCCGAACAGCTCGGCGATGCGGAAGGCGAGCGGAAGCGAGGGGTCGTAGCGGCCGGTTTCGATCGCGTTGACGCTCTGGCGCGAGACGTCGAGGCGGTCGGCGAGGTCGCCCTGGCTCCAGTCGCGTTCGGCGCGCAGGACTTTCAGGCGGTTCTTCATGCTGTCCCTGCGCGCACCGCGGCGATGTTGACGCACCCGCCGAGCATCAGGCCGGCAAACCAGAGCACACCCGCCGAATAGGCCGGGACGTGCGGGGCGAGGCCGAAGCTTTCGAGAAAGCCCCAGATCGTCGTCGCGCAGAGCATGAAGACGGTGGCGATCAGCGTCTGGCGGACGTTCATCGTGCGGATATATTCGTCGGGCTCGTCGCGCAGATAGCGCCCCCAGGCGAGGAAGACGCCGAGCAGCGGGAGCGCGGGCAGCACTGCGAGAAGATAGGCGAGCGGGCCGGTCGGCGGATGGCTGCGGAACAGCGCCACCACGCCGAACAGCGTGCCCATGTACGCAAGGCTGAGACCGAGAACGGTGGCGTTGTAGCGGCGCAGCGCGGGGCTCTTGTGCATGGTCAAGCGTCCTTTCAAATCAGTAAAGGAAACTTGTCATTTGGGTGTGTGGAAGTCAAGGGGGCTTTACAGTGGGGGGCGGGGTTGAGGGGATGCGATCGCGCCTGTTCGTTCTCCCATGTAGGCGGGAGTCCGGGGTGGCAGGGCTCGGTGCTGCTTGGCTCTGGATCCTGACTTTCGTCAGGATGACGGGGGGAGGGGGGCGGCGCTTCCCCGCCGTCCGGATGGCGAGTGGGGAGGGCGGCGCTTCCCCGCCGTCGGGAGGACGGGTGGGGAGGGCTGCACTTCACCGCCGTCATCCTGGGCTTGACCCAGGATCCAGGGTTATGGGGCGCAGCGCCGTTGGCTCTGGGTCCTGACTTTCGTCAGGATGACGGGTGGGGGGAGGGCGGCGCTTACCGCCTTCGTCCTGGGCCCCCGCTTTCGCGGGGGGACGAGCCAGCTTGGGCCGGGGGGTCAGATGATGAATTCTACCGTTTTCATCTGGGTCTGGTCGGCCGCCACCGCGCCGCGTTTGGCGACCATCTGGCGGTGGAGTTCGCGCACCGTGTCGCTGCCGCTGGTCTTGCACAAAGCGGGGATGACCGCGTGGACGAGGGCGCCGAGGCCGCCCGCGATCATCGTCACGCCGAACCGGCTGGCGACGCCGAAATGCTCGGCATAGCTTTCGCCGACGGTGGCGGGATGGTCGAGGAAGAGGCGGCGGAACATCGGCGGGTCTCCGGACGGGGGATCGGGCTTATCCTATCAGCCGGCGAGGGATTCGACCATGGTCGCCGCGAGCAGGCTGAGCGTGTCGTCGCGCGCGCCCATCACGACGATGCGGTCGCCGGGGCGCGCCTCGGCCACCAGCAGCGCGGCGGCGTCGGCGCGGTCGGCGATGTGGCGGGCGTCGCGGCC
>NZ_JPJC01000226.1:10234-24794 GCF_000733135.1 Sphingomonas sp. FUKUSWIS1 | reverse complement strand
ACGAGGCGTGCGCGCGCGACATGGCCGACGCGCAGCGCCACGTCGTCGCGCTCGATCAGTGCCTCGACGATCTGGTCATTCTCGACCAGCGCGGCGCGGTCTTCGCCGATGCCGGCTTCGTAGAGCCAGACGGGACCGGGTTCAGGCAAGCGCGAGACCGGCGGTCTTCAGCAGCGCGCGGGTTTCGAACAGCGGGAGCCCCACGACTCCCGAATGGCTGCCCGAGAGAAAGCGCACGAACGCCTCCGCGCGGCCCTGGATCGCATAGCCGCCCGCCTTGCCGAGCCCTTCGCCGCACGCGATGTAGTCGTCGATCTCGGCGCTCGAGAGCGGCTTGAACGCGACGATCGTGTCGGCGAGGCGGGTGCGGACGGTGCCGGCGGCGTCGATCACGCAGACCGCGGACAGGCAGTGATGACGTCGCCCGGACAATTTGCCGAGCAGGTCGCGCTGGATGTCGGGCGTATCGGCGGGCGGCAGGATGCGGCGGCCGAGCGCGATGGTGGTGTCGCCGGCGATGACGATCTCACCCGCCGCGCGATCGACCGCGCATGCCTTCTCGACCGCGAGACGCAGCGCATAGGCGCGCGGCACTTCGGCCCGGTGCGGGCTTTCGTCGATATCGGGGGACGCCACGCGCGACGGCACGACGCCGAGCCGCGCCAGCAGGTCGCGGCGGCGGGGCGAGGAGGAGGCTAGGACGAGCACAATTGCCTCGATCTTGCTGCACGACCGCGGACGACCCGCGGCCAGCGCTTATTTGAAGCGGTAGGTGATGCGACCCTTGGTCAGATCATACGGGGTGAGCTCACACAGCACCTCGTCGCCGACCAGCACGCGGATGCGGTTCTTGCGCATCTTGCCGGCGGTGTGACCGAGAATCTCGTGGTCGTTTTCGAGCTGTACCCGGAACATCGCGTTGGGGAGGAGTTCCACCACGCGGCCGCGCATCTCGAGCAGTTCTTCCTTGGCCAAATATAATCTCTGAATTGGGGGAATTTCGGGACGAGCGCCCTTACCGCAGCTTGGCGAAAAAGGAAAGCACGCCCGAAAGGCGCGCATGGCCCTTATGCCCATACGCGCCCCTCAGACCTGGATGTCGGTGTTCGCCGCGTCCGAAACAAGGGCGCGTCACAGCAGCCCGGGCTGTGTGCCCGTGGCTTCGCGCGCGGCACGGCGGAAGGCGGCGCGGTCGACATTGGGGATCCGCGGCCGCTTGCCCTGGAACAGGTCGGCGAGCGTGAGGATCTGAAGCCGCGGGAACGTCTCGTCGACGCCGGCGCGGTAGATGCCGACCGCGGCGGCGCGGCGCTCCATCTCGCGCGTGGGCCTGGCGTTCATGATCAGCACGCCGATCGGCGCCTTTTCGCGCGCGATCGTCGCGGCGAGCGTCTCGACCATCGCGATATCGGGATTGAGCCCGCCCTTGACCGAGACGATCGCGCGGTGCGTGACCATCTTTCCTGCGGCGACATCGTGATCGTTGAAATAGATGAGCCCGTCGATCCCGCCATCCGCCCCCTTCTTGCGGCCGCCGAAGGGGAGCGCGTCGACCAGCGATACCGCCCACCACTGGAACTGGTATTTGTCGCGCAGCGCCAGATCGCGTGCGGAGGCGAGGTCCTTGGGGGTGCCTTCGACCGTGAAGGTGACGCGGGGAAACGCGTCCTTCATGCGCTTTTCGATCAGCGAAATGGCGAGATGCGTGATGTCGATCCCAATCCATTGCCGGCCCATTTTCTGCGCGGCATGGACCGCCGTGCCGCATCCACAGAACGGATCAAGCACCACGTCGCCTTCGTTCGACGACGCGCCGATGATGCGTTCGAGCAGGGCCACCGGCTTCTGGGTCGGATAGCCGAGACGCTCCCGCGACACCGGGGCGATGATAGGAATGTCCCATACGTCGTTCATCGCGACGCCTGGCGACGTGCCGCTCTCCTGCGTGGGATTGCGGGTTCCGTCGGGAGCGAAGGTCACTTTCTGCATCGCCCCGCGCCAACGTTTGATCGAACTCGCCGACGGGGGCATCGTCAGAACGTTGAACAGATTGCCCGTTTCGGTCTTACTGTAGAACAGCAGGCAGTCGTGCATCCGTTGAAAGCGGTGGGAGACCGTCGGCCAGCGCCGATAGCTCCAGATGATCTCGTTCTGAAACTGCCGTTTGCCGAACGTCGCGTCGAGAAGAAGTTTCAGATAGTGGCTCGCGGTCGGGTCGCAGTGGAGATAGAGGCTGCCGGTCGGTTTCAGGACGCGGTGCAGTTCGAGCAGCCGCACTGCCATCATCGCCAGATACGCCATCATGTCATTGTCGCCGAGAAACCCGCGCATCGCGTTGAGCAGGTCGAATGCCTTGGTGTTGCCGCTGCGCGCGACCTGGTCGAAGGCTTCCTCGGCGCTGTCGTTCCAGTGCCAGCTGTCCTCGAACGCCTCGATCTGCGCGTTCGAGGCGCGGCCGTCGGGTTCCTTGAACAGGATGCCGTAGGTGGCGTTCGAATTGAACGGCGGGTCGAGATAGATCAGGTCGACGCTCTCGTCGGCGATCTCCTTGCGGAGGACGGCGAGATTGTCGCCATAGAAGAGGTGGTTTTCGGGGCGGTTGCGCATCGGGGCAGGATGCGGGGGCAAAAGCCGGTCCGTCCAAGCCAGATGCATCCGCGGACGGTCTATCGGGTCCGTTACGGCGGTATTGGCGGGGGGGTGTTACGGAGGGGGCAGCGCGTGCCGCCCCCTCCGTCAGGCTGCACCTGCTACCTCCCCCTTGCGGGGGAGGATCGTCGGGTCAGCCCACCCCGCCGCCCGCGAGTGCGGCGAGCAGCAGCAGCGCGACGATGTTGGTGATCTTGATCATCGGGTTCACCGCCGGGCCGGCGGTGTCCTTGTAGGGATCGCCGACGGTGTCGCCGGTCACCGCGGCCTTGTGCGCCTCAGATCCCTTGCCGCCGTGGTTGCCGTCCTCGATATATTTCTTGGCATTGTCCCAGGCGCCGCCGCCGCTCGTCATCGAGATTGCGACGAACAGACCCGAGACGATCACGCCGAGCAGCATCGCGCCGAGCGCGGCGAAGCCCGAGGCCTGGCCGGCGACCGCGGTGATGATGAAATACACCGCGATCGGCGACAGCACCGGCAGCAGCGAGGGCACAATCATCTCGCGGATCGCCGCCTTCGTCACGAGATCGACGGTGCGCGCATAATTGGGGCGGCTGGTGCCGAGCATGATGCCGGGATTGTCGCGGAACTGCGCGCGGACCTCCTCGACGACCGCGCCCGCCGCGCGACCGACCGCGGTCATCCCGAACGCGCCGAACAGATAGGGGAGCAGCGCACCGAGCAGCAGCCCGACGATGACGTACGGATTGCTGAGGCTGAAATCGACCGTGACCTGCGGGAAATAGGTCGCGAGGTCGGTGGTATAGGCGCCGAACAGGACGAGTGCGGCAAGCCCGGCCGAGCCGATCGCATAGCCCTTGGTCACCGCCTTGGTGGTGTTGCCGACCGCGTCGAGCGCATCGGTCTTCTGCCGGACGTCATCGGGCAGGCCCGCCATCTCGGCGATCCCGCCGGCATTGTCGGTGACCGGGCCATAGGCGTCGAGCGCGACGACCATGCCCGCCTGGGCGAGCATCGCGGTGGCGGCAAAGGCGATGCCGATGATCCCGGCGAGCTGGTAGGCGACGATCACCGCGACGACGATGACAAGGGTGGGCAGCGCGGTGGATTCGAGGCTGATCGCGAGCCCCTGGATGACGTTGGTGCCGTGGCCGGTCTCGGATGCCCTGGCGATCGACTGGACCGGGCGGTGGTTGGTGCCGGTATAATATTCGGTGATCCACACGATCAGCCCGGTGACGACCAGCCCGATCATCATCGACCAGAACAGGTCCATGCCGGTGAAGCTCTGCGTCAGCGACGGCGCGGCCTGGGTGGTCAGGTCGTCGGTCGCGGGATCGAGATAGCCTGCACCGCCGATCACGCGGTGAAGGTCGCCGAGCACATATTGCGTGGCGAGGTAGATGGCGGGAATCGACAGGATCGTCGAGGTGAAGAAGCCCTTGTAGAGCGCGCCCATGATGCTGCCGCCGCCGAGCCGGACCATGTAGGTGCCGATGATCGAGGTGACGATGCACACGCCGCCGACGAGCAGCGGGAGCGTCATCAGCCGCATCAGCTCGGCGCCGCTGGCCTGGATCAGCAGCGCGATCGAGATCATCGTGACGCCCAGGGTGACGACGTAGGTCTCGAACAGATCGGCGGCCATGCCCGCGCAGTCGCCGACATTGTCGCCGACATTATCGGCGATGACCGCGGGGTTGCGGGGATCGTCCTCGGGAATGCCCGCCTCGACCTTGCCGACCAGATCCGCGCCGACGTCCGCCGCCTTGGTGAAGATGCCGCCGCCGAGCCGCGCGAAGATCGAGATCAGCGAGGCCCCGAACGCGAGCGCGGTCAGTGCCTCGACGATGATCCGGTCGTTGGGCGCGTGACCCGCGGGACCGGTCAGGTACCAGAAGAAGGCGCTGATCGCGAGCAGCCCGAGCCCTGCGACGAGCATGCCGGTGACCGCGCCAGAGCGGAACGCCATGGTCAGCCCGGCCTGGAGCGAGGTGCGCGCGGCCTCTGCGGTGCGGACGTTCGCACGGACCGAGATGTTCATGCCGACATAGCCCGCGACCCCCGACAGCACCGCGCCGATGACGAAGCCGATCGTCGAGATGACACCGAGCGTGGCGAGCAGGATGACGGCGACGATGACGCCGACGATCGCGATGGTCGTGTACTGGCGGCCGAGATAGGCCTTTGCGCCCTCCTGGATGGCGGCGGCGATGTCCTGCATCTTCGCATTGCCGGGGGAGGCGGCGAGCACCTGCCGACTGGTGACGAAGCCATATAGGACGGCGATGACGCCGCAGATCATGGCCAGATAGACGGTCGTCATACGGCACTATCCCTTTTTTCAGTTCCTCCCCGGTCTCGGCTTTGCCGAGTCCCGTCCAAGGAACCTATCAGTGCAGGGGTATTGCGCAAGCGACCGTCAGGCGCGGTGCTCATAGCCTAGACTTGGCGGCAGCGGGACGGGCGTGCCGGCATCGTGAAGGACCAGCCCCGATCCCGTCAAGAACGCCCCTATTCGGGTGGCATCGGTGGCGAAATCTTCGGGCGCGGCGAACAGCAGCTGATAGTCGTCGCCCGCGATCGCCGCCGCGACCCGATCGCCCGAAACCCTGAGATAGGCGGCGGAGAGGGGGATGGCGGCGAGATCGATCGCGACAGCGAGGCCGCTCGCCAGCGCCATCCGCGCGGCGTCGATGAGCAGCCCGTCGGACACGTCCATCATCGCATGGACGTGGCGGGCGAGGCGGCGGCCATCGGCAAGCCGGGGCTGCGGGCGGCGGTACGCGGCGAGGAGTTCGGCCGGGCCATTCCTGCCGAGCGCGATAGCCAGTCCCGCGCCCGCATCGCCGATCGTGCCGGTGACGTAGAGCGCGTCCCCCGGCTTTGCGCCGGCGCGGGCGGGGGCGGCGGCGTCGCTGCCGAACGCGGTGACGGTGAGGATGCGGGGTGCTCCCGGGGGGAGGGTGACCGTGTCGCCGCCGATCAGCCGCGTGTCATGGGCCGTAAGGACGTCGGCGAGGCCTTCGAGAAACGCGCGGTCCCATGCGTCGTCGCCGAGCGGGTAGTTGAGCAGGATGCCCTCGGGGACCGCGCCCTTGGCGGCGAGATCGGACAGGTTGGTCGCGACGAGCTTCCACGCGACATCCTGCGCGGGGTCGGTGGGGAGGAAATGCACGCCCTCGACCAGCGTGTCGGTGGTGACGACGAGCGGCCCTGCGTCGAGCAGCGCGGTGTCGTCGTTCAGGCCGCGCGCTGCGGGGTGGAGCGGGAGGCGGCGCAGGGCTGCAATGAACTCGGCTTCGGTCATGTCCTCCGCCAATACAGCAGCGTCATCCTGACGAAAGTCAGGACCCAGAGTAACGAACGCTCCGTCCTGTTACTCTGGGTCCTGGGTCAAGCCCAGGATGACGATAGATTACGCCCGGACCTCTTTCGCGATGCCGTCGAGCAGGCCGTTGACGAAGCCCGATTCGCGCTTGTCGTAAAAGGCGTGCGCGACGTCGACATATTCGCTGATCACCGCGGCGACCGGCACGTCCTTGCGCGCCAGCAGTTCGTAGGTGCCGACGCGGATGATCGCCTTCATCGGCTTGTCGAGGCGGGCGAGCGTCCAGCCCTTGGCGAGCTTGCCCTCGATCAGCAGATCGATCTCGCCGCTGCGGGCATTCGCACCGGTCACGAGGTCGTCGAAGAAATCGACGTCCGCCTCGGCATATTCGACGTCTTCGATCGTCGCGCCGAGCCGGTGCTGATGGAATTCGTTGAGCAGGACGGGCATCGCGGTGCCCTCCATCTCATGCTGGTAGGTCGCCTGGACGGCGGCGAGTCGCGCGGCGGCGCGTGCCTTGGTGCGGGGAGCGGTTCTGGACATAAGCGGTTGCCTGTACGCGCGGGGGGGCTGCGTGTCAGCCCTTCGCGTTTCGGGCGTGTCTAAGCGAAGAAGATTGGTTCGCGCGGAGACGCGGAGACGCGGAGGTGTCGAACTTGCCGCGCAGCGGCCCTCCAATCACCTGCTGGTGATGATCGGAGCGGCTGCGCCGCATACAACATCTCCGCGCCTCCGCGCCTCCGCGCGAACAAAAATCAGTGGTTGAGGCGAAGCCGCAACGCCACCGATTTTGCGTGGGCCGGCAAACCCTCTGCATTGGCGAGCGCAACGGTGGCGGGGCCGAGTTCGCGCAGCGCGGCTTCGTCGAGCGCGAGGAAGCTGGTGCGCTTCATGAAGTCGAGCACCGACAAGCCGCTGGCGAACCGCGCGCGGCGGCCGGTCGGCAGGACGTGGTTCGGACCGGCGACGTAATCGCCGATCGCCTCGGGGGTGTAGCGGCCGAGGAACACCGAGCCCGCGTGACGGATGCGGTCGAAGAACCCTTGCGGGTCGGGGATGGCGAGCTGAAGATGCTCCGCGGCGAGCCGGTCGACCAGCGGGATCGCGTCCGCCAGCGTGTCGACGACGATGATCGCGCCGTTCGCATCCCAGGCGACGCGCGCGACCGCCTCGGTGGCGAGTTCGCTGAGCTGGCGATCGACCGCGTCGGCGACCTTGTCGGCGAACGCCGCGTCGTCGGTGAACAGGATCGACTGCGTCGTGGTGTCGTGCTCGGCCTGGCTGAGCAGATCGGCGGCGGTCCATTCGGGGTCGTTCAGCGCATCCGCGACGACGACGATTTCGGAGGGCCCTGCGACCATGTCGATGCCGACGACGCCGTAAACCTGGCGCTTGGCCTCCGCGACCCAGGCGTTGCCGGGGCCGGTGATGACGTCGACGGGCGCGACCCGGCCGGCGCCGTAAGCGAGCGCGGCGACGGCCTGCGCGCCACCGACGCGCCAGACCTCGTCGACGCCCGCGAGATGCGCGGCGGCGAGAACGAGCGGGTTGATCTGGCCATCCGGCGTCGGCGTGACCATGGCGAGACGGCCGACGCCTGCGACCTTGGCGGGGATCGCGTTCATCAGCAACGACGAGGGGTAGGCCGCACGGCCGCCGGGGACATAGATGCCCGCCGCGTCGACCGGCAGCCAGCGGGCGCCGAGCCGGACACCCGCCGAATCGACCGAGTCGCTGTCGAGCGGCCGCTGCTTCTCATGATAGGCGCGGATGCGCGTGGCGGCGAGTTCGAGCGCGGTGCGCAGCTCGGGCTCGAGCGCGTCGAATGCGGCCTTGCAATTGGCGGCGTCGATCTGCCAGCCGGTCGTCTCGAGGTCGTGGCGGTCGTGCTTCTGCGTCAGGTCGCGCAGCGCGGTCTCGCCGTCGCGGCGGACCGCGGCGATGATCGCGGCGACGTCCTGCGTGACGCCGGCGTCCGATTCGCGGCGATCCTCGACAAGCGCGGTGAAGCGGTCGGCGAAGTCGGCGTCGGTGGCGGAAAGGCGGATCATGCGGCCTGCTCCTGCTCGACGGCACGACGGAACGCCTCGACCAGCGGCACCACCCGAGCGCGCGTCTTCATCGCGGCGCGGTTGACGACCAGACGGCTGGTGACGTCCATGATCCGCTCGACCTCGACCAGGCCGTTTTCCTTGAGCGTGCGGCCCGACGAGACGAGGTCGACGATACGCGGCGCGAGGCCGAGCGTCGGGGCGAGCTCCATCGCGCCGTTCAGTTTCACGCATTCGGCCTGGACGCCGCGGGCGGCGAAATGCGCGGCGGTGACGTGCGGATATTTGGTCGCGACGCGGACATGGCTCCAGCCGCGCGGATCGTCCTTCGCCGCCATCTCGGTGGGCTCGGCGACCGACAGGCGGCAATGACCGATGCCGAGATCGACCGGGGCATAAAGTTCGGAATAGCCGAATTCGGCGATCACGTCCGAGCCGACGATGCCGAGCTGCGCCGCGCCGTGCGCAACGAACGTCGCGACATCGAACGCGCGGACACGGATCAGCGAGATGTCCGGGTCGTTGGTCGCGAAGCGGAGCGCGCGGCTGTCCTCGTCCGAAAACGCCGCTTCGGGATGGATGCCGGCGCGGGCGAGCAGCGGCAAAGCCTCGGCGAGGATACGTCCCTTGGGGACGGCGATGATGATCTGGGAGTCTGGCACGCGCCGGGCTTTACGATCGGGCTGGGGAGGGTGCAACCGGATCGCCCCGATCGCCACAACAATACGGCCCGGGATCGCTCCCGGGCCGTCGTGGCGCCTTAGTAGAAGAAGCCGTTGTTGACCTGTGCGACGCGACCGTTGCGCGTGTCGACCAGGACGACGTCGCGGCCATAGCGGACCCAGCGCTGATAGCCGAAGCCTGGGCGCGGCAGGCGATAGGTCTGGTAGTCGTTGATCCAGTAGTTGCGGCCATAATATTGCGGCGCGAACCGGTGGCCGACGTTGATCGGGCGATAACGATAGCCGCGCGGGCCGACATAGGCCGGACGACGATAGACGTTGGCGTGGCTGCGGCGATAGTCACGCCAGTCCTCGCGGCGCTCCTGACGGTCTTCGCGCAGCTCGCGGCGGGCATCGCGGACGTCGCCGCGGTCGCCGAAACGGCGCGCCTGCTGAAGTTCGCGCTGGCTCTGACGCACTTCACGGTCGCTGCGACGGACTTCGCCATAGCTCTGCGCGCTGGCAAACGTGGGGACCAAGGTTGCGGCGGCTACAGCCGCGAGGATGATCTTACGCATAATGCTCTCCTGTCTTCGACGCCGTATCAAACGGCATGACAGGGGATTTGCTCCCCGGCCGCTGAACGGTTTCAGAATGTGCTGGTCAGGATTCAGACAGGTGGCGGCTACGCCTTCCACCACTTTCGTCATCGTGACAAAAGTCAGGATCCAGGTTTACTGAAGACAGTCTCCTGCGACTCTGGATCCTGACTTTCGTCAGGAGGACGAGGAGTGGGCGGTCAGATCCCCCAGCGGCGCATCGCGGCGATCACTGCGTCGGGTTTTTCCCAGGGCACGAAATGCCCTGCATCGACCTTCTCGATCGTCAGTTCGGGGACATAGTCGGCGAGGTCGAGCTGGCTCGGCAGCAGCGCGGTGTCGCGCATGCCCCAGATCACTAGGACCGGCATCTTCATCGGCGGGAAGGGTGCGTCGAGAAAGGCGGGGCGGGGCGGTGTCTCGTCCATCGCGGGGACGACGATCGCGCTGGCGCGGTACCAGTTGAGCATCGCGGTCATCGCGCCGGGCTGTGACCATTCGTCGAGATAGGCGGCCTTGTCCTTGCCCGCGATCGCCTGCGTCACGTGATGCGCGAAAGTCGAGCCTAGGAACTTCTCGAGGCCCGCGCCGGTGAGGCCCTGGTCGATGCTCGTGTCGCGGAAGCGGCGGATATACTGGCTCGCCTTGCGCTGTTCGGGATCGTCGAAGATCGTCCGCTGGAAGACGAGCGGGTGGGGGGCGTTGACGATCACCAGCCGTTCGATGCGGTCGGGATGCTGGAGCGCGGCCATCCAGGCGACCGCGCCGCCCCAGTCATGCCCGACCAGCGTGAAGCGGTCGATCTTAAGCTGATCGGCGAGTGCGAGCAGATCGGCGACGATCTTGTCGGGGGTGTAATTGGCGACGCCCTCGGGCTTCGACGAGCGCGCATAGCCGCGCTGGTCGGGGGCGATGACATAATGGTCGCGCGCGAGGTCGGGGGCGATGTGGCGCCAGGTGCGGTGCGATTCGGGGAAGCCGTGGAGGAGGATGACGGGCGGGTTGGCGGGATCGCCGCTGATCGCGACGTCGAGGTCGACGCCGGTGGATAGTCGGAGGCTCTGCAGCTCGGTCATGTCTCTCTCCCGCATGGTGCCCCGGATCTGGTCGGGGGTCGATATGGTCTGCACCGATAAGGGGAGTGTGCGGTACCGCGCGGGGCGGGACAAGGGTCGGATCCATTTTGCGATCCTCCCCCTGGCGGGGGAGGATTTATCCGGGGGTCAGGGGTAGCTGACCGTCTTGGGTATCGCCGGGATCTCGATCCGTTCCTTCTCGTCGCCGGGGACCTTGGGGAAATTGCCCGCATTCCAATCGCGTTTCGCCTGTTCGATCCGGTCGCGGTTCGAGCTGACGAAGTTCCACCAGACGTGGCGCGGCGTTGTGAACGCATCGCCGCCGCACAGCATCGCCCGTCCGCCGGTCGCCGAGCGCAGCGTTGCCGCGATGCCGGGGCGCAGGACGTAGAGCACCTGCGGCTCGAGCGGCACGCCCTCCAGCGTCGCCTCGCCCATGGCGAGATAGACCGCGCGCTCCTCCGCGGCCGCGTCGATCGGCACGCTCGCGCCGGGATCGAGCGCGATGTCGGCGTAGATCGTGCCCGAATAGGTCGTGGTCGGCGCGCTCTGGCCCCAGAGACTCCCCATGATGATCCGCGAGCGGGCGCCATGCGCCTCGATCACCGGCAATTGCGCCTTGGTGACGTGTTCGAACGCGGGATCGATCTCCTCGACCGCCTCGGGCAGCGCCAGCCAGGTCTGGATACCCGACAGGTTCGGCCCGCCGGCGCGCTCGTCGCCGGGCGAGCGTTCGGAATGGACGATGCCGTGGCCCGCGGTCATCAGATTGACCGCGCCGGGCTCGATCCGTGCCTTCGTGCCGAGCGAGTCGCGGTGGTCGATCGCGCCGTCGAACAGATAGGTGACGGTCGACAGGTTGATGTGCGGGTGCGGGCGCACGTCGATGCCCGTACCGACCTCGAGATGCGCGGGGCCCATCTGGTCGAAGAACAGGAACGGGCCGACCATCGTCCGGTCCTTGTTCGGCAAGGTGCGGTGGACCTTGAAGCCGCCCAGATCATGCGTCGAGGGCAGGATGGTCTGGAGGACGAAATCATCCAGCATGGCGTGTCTCCGTGGCGTCGAGGAGTTCGACGAGGTCCGCTGGATAGAGGACTTCGTCATGCCCCGCGATGTCGTTTCGGGAAAACCAGCGGTGACCGACGAGCAGCTTGCGCTCCTGATCGGTGAGCCCGCCCGCCGCGACGTCGCACGTATCCACGTCGACGCGGAAATAGCGTTCGTCGGCGGTCACCTCGACGCCCTCGAAGGTGCGGAAGTCGACGACGCGACGCGCGACCTCGGGGCCGCAGTCCATGTCGAGCCCGACCTCTTCCCAAAGCTCGCGGCGGGCGGCGGCGGCATAGCTCTCGCCCGGATCTACCGCGCCACCCGGCGTGCACCAGAGCGGCGGGCGATCATCGGGCGTGAAGCGGAACATCAGCACGCGGTCCTGCGCGTCGACGAGCAGGATGCGCGCGGCGGGGCGCGGGGTTCTCACAGCCCGATGCACCTCCCCGGCGAAGGCCGGGGTCCAGTTGGAGAGGTCGATATGGCAACGGACCGCCCATCGTTATGCCTGTCCCCCAACTGGACCCCGGCCTTCGCCGGGGAGGTGTTGGATGTCGGGAAGCGACCAAGGCTCATGCGGCGTCGAGTTCGGGATAGTGGCGGAAGATGCCGTCGGTGTTGAACGCGATCCGCCGGTCGCTGTTCAGATAGGCCCTGATCGCGGGAATTTCGGCGACCTGGTCGCGGATGCGGATCAGGTTGGGATAGTCGGGTTCGAGCGTGCGCATCCGCTGCGGAAACATGTAACGAAGCCCCTCGACGATCTGGAACAGCGAGGTGTCGGCATAGGTCCAGCGATGGTCGATCAGCCATTCGCCCGGATTGGCCTGTGCCGCATCGTCGAAGTGACCGAGGAATTTTGGGAGCCGCTCGTCACGGAACTGCTTCGCGGCGCGCGCGGCCTCGGGCTTCTGGTCGGCGTAATAGTCCATCATCGCGACCGGGTGGTGGACGTTGTGGACCTCCGCGACGAGATCGGCGATCGTCAGCTGCAGCTGGTTGAGCCACAGCCGATCGGCCATGTTCGACGGCGCGAGGTCGTGGCGTTCGCCCAGATACATCAGGATGTTGGCGACCTGTGCGATCACCAGACCATTGAGTTCGAGATAGGGCGGGGCGAAGGGCGTGCGGCCGGTGCGGTCGTTCAGATCGGCCATCAGCGCCTCGGCGCCGCGATCGTGCGCCGCATCCGTATAGGGGATCTCGCCGCCCTCGAGCGCGAGCCGGACGAATTCGCCGCGGCCCTGAAGGCCGGGCCAGTACCAGAGCGTATAGGCCATCATGCCTCTCCAGGCGCGCGCGCCTTGATCGCGAGCGCGTGGATCTGCGTGCTGAGCAGTTCGGCGAGCGCGTGGTTCACGAGGCGCTGCCGGGCGACGCGGTTAAGCCCTTGGAACGCCGGTGCTTCCACCTCGACACGAAAATGCGTCTCGCCGGTGCCGTCGTCCCCCATATGTCCGGCATGCAGCGCGCTCTCGTTGACGACGGTCAGATGGGTCGGGGCGAGCGCGGCGGTGAGGCGCGCGGTGATCTGGTCCTGTACGGAGCCGGTGGCGAGGTCTGTCATCCGACCTATATAGCCCGTTTTGGATAGACGGGGAGCCGGTGACGCAAGACGCGAGAAAAGAGCGCAAGGACCGGCCCAGCCCCCGTTTCCACGGGCGCGTGGAGGGCAGCGGGCGTGTGTGCATGTGGCCGGGCTGTGTCGAACCCGGCGAATTCCGCGCGCCGCCGCTCGAGGGGCCGAGCGATGGCGGGCCGCCGCAATTCCGCTGGTTCTGCCTCGAGCATGTCCGCGCGTTCAACGCAGGCTATAATTATTTCGACGGGATGACCGCGGACGAGATCCACCATGCGCAGCGGCCGATGGCGGGATGGGAACGCGAGACGCGGGCCTTTGCGCATGGCGGCGGCGACACGCCGCCCAAATGGGCAGACTTTGCTGACCCAATCGACGCGATCGGCGCGCGGTTCGGCGAGCGGATGGCGGCTGCGCGCAAGGATGGTCGCGTGCTGTCCGATGGCGAGCGGCGGTCGCTGCGCGTGCTGGGGCTGGGGACCGACACCGACCGCACCGCGCTGCGCAAACGCTATAGCGAGCTGGTGCGGCGCTATCATCCCGATCGCAACGGCGGGGACCGGGCGCATGAATCGGAGTTGCAGAAGGTCATCGCCGCCTATCAGCATCTGAAGGGTGCCGCGGCGTTCGCCTGACGGGTCAGGAGGCGGGGAAGCTTGCCCCGTCCTTGGTGCCATGCTCCGTCTCGCGGTCATAGGCGATCTGATAGGCGTCGAGCCGGGCCAGCGCTGCCCGTGCGGCGGCGTCCGCGGTCCGGCAGGTCGCCCGCCTGATCGTGGCCAGGATGTCGCCGCGGTGGCGATAGGTGTAGCGGACATGCCCCGCTTCGTGCCGGGCGAGCGCCGCGACGTAGCGGTCCCAATCGGCGCGCTCGGCGGCGGTCAGCCGGGCGGTCGCGGCGAGTTGCGGCATGCGCACCGTTGCCTTGTATCGGATCGTCGTCGCCGCAAGATCGCAGCCGCCGTGTCTGGTTCGCGGCCAGGACCAGCGCAGGTCCCAGCTGCTCAGCGCATCGACCCGGCGGCCGTCATGCGCATCGGTCGGTCGGGCGGCGTCGATCGCCCGGCGGACCGCCATCGCATCGCCGCCATCGACCGGGTAATAGTCGATCGTCACGTCCGGTATTCCGGCAAACGCGGCGTTAGCCTGCGCGCTCGACTGGCTGGTGAGCCCCGCGATCGCGAGCAGCGCGACGAGGGGCCGGATCGGCAGGGCGTGGTCACGCATCGGCCCAGCGACGGAGCAGATTGTGATAGACGCCGGTCAGCCGGATCGTCGCCGGGTCGCCCATCCCTTGCGCCGCGGCGACCGCCTGCACGCCCTGGTCGAGATCGAACAGGATCCGGCGCGCGCCGTCGTCGCGGACCATCGACTGAAGCCAGAAGAACGACGCGGTCCGCACGCCGCGCGTCACCGGCGTCACCCGGTGCAGGCTGGAGGCGGGATAGACGACCATGTGCCCGACGGGCAGCTTGACCGATTGCGGCCCGAACTGATCCTCGATCACCAGTTCGCCGCCGTCATAGTCGGCGGGGTCCTCGAGAAAGAGCGTTGCCGACAGGTCGCTGCGGATCCGGAAATCGCTGCCGCGGCGGA
>NZ_JPJC01000226.1:3353-10122 GCF_000733135.1 Sphingomonas sp. FUKUSWIS1 | reverse complement strand
CCTGCCCGCCGGCATAGCGGTTGAACAGCGGCGGGAAGACCTTCAGCGGCAGTGCGGCGGCGATGAACAGCGCCGACTGCCCCAGCGCGTCGAGGATCATGCCGCCGGCGTCCTTCGCCGCGGCCGACTCCTCGGGCAATTGCTCGTTGCGCTTGGCGAGCGCGCTTTGCACGCCCGAGGTCGCGTTGCCGTCGACCCACTCGGCCGCGTCGATCAACGTACGGACCCGCGCGACGCCGGCGGGATCGAGCACGTCTGGAATCGCGATCAGCACTGCGTGCCCTCCCGCAACGCCGCGACGCCGCGCGTGCGGAACGCCGCGATGTCGCTGGCCGCGAGAAACGCCTGCGCCTTCGTCACGAACGCGGCGTTGCCCCGCGCGCCGGCCTGTTCGAGCCAGCCGAGCGCGGCGTCGATCTCGCCCGCCGCACCGAGCATCCGCGCATGGTTGAAACAGCCGCGGAAATCGCCGCCCTCTGCCGCACTGGCATAGCAGGCCGCGGCACGCGCGAGGTCGCGGGGGCAGGCCCAGCCATCCTCGGCAAAGCTGCCGACGAAGTTGATCGCTTTCGCGCTTGCAAGCCCTGTGTTCATCGCGGCAACCTTCTCCAGCAGGGCGAGCGCGGCCGGCCTGTCCTCGGGCACGCCGTCACCCAGCGCCAGCAGCGTCGCGTAATTGTACATCGCCCAGTCGAGCCCGCGCGCAGCCGCGACCCGGTAGCATTCGGCCGCACGCGCCTTGTCGACCGGCGTGCCCCAGCCGAGATCGTAGCAGCGCCCGACCATGTTGAGCGCCATCACGTGATGCTGCGCCGCCGCCTTGACGAACCAGGCCAGGGCGGCAGCCGGATCGGCCGCGACGCCGGTCCCGTCGAGCAGCATCTGCCCGTAGACCGCCTGTGCCTCCGCCACGCCGGCGTCCGCCGCCTCGCGCACGAACGCCGCGCGGTCCTCCGGAGTGCCGGAGAGGCGCGCGGCGATGGCGTCGGGCGAAAGTGTGTCTAGCGCCGTCACGCTGGCCCTCAGAACCGCAGGTTGACCGTGCCGAACACCGTACGGCCCGCGGCGAGCGTGGCATAGTGGCTGGCATAGGTCTGCGAGAAATAGGTCTTGTTGGTCAGGTTCTGCGCGTTGACGCTGAGGTCGATCATGTCGGTCAGCTTGTAGCTGGCCCGCGCATCGAACCGCCAGTAACCGGGCGTGCTGCGGGTGAGGACCTTGGTCGCGGGGGTTACCGTGACGACGCCCGCCGCAGTCTGTCGCGCGGCGCGATTGTCGGCATAGCCGCCGATCTGTTCGTCCATGTACAGTGCCGTGCCACCGATCTGCAGCCGGCGCGTCACGTCGATATTGGTCGTCGCGGTGAAGCTGTTCTTCGCGGTCTGCGGTACCTGCTTGCCGGTGTTGACCGACACGACGCCGGTGGTCCGCGCAGGCTGGACGACGGTCGTCACCCCGTTCGCGGTGGTCGTGATCGCGAGGGCGGTCAGCGTCGTGAAGCCACCGTCGATGATCTTCGGATCGAGATGCGTGAACCCGCCGAACACCGTCCAGCCGGGGAGGATCGTCCCGCTGACGTTGAACTCGAACCCGCGGATCCGCGTCTCGCCGATGAACGATGCGGTGTTCGTGTCGTCGAGCACGCGCGCGTTGGAAATCTCCGTCTGGAACACCGCCGCGCCGATCTGCAGCTTCTCGGCGAACAGGCTCGCCTTGGCGCCGACCTCGTAGGACTTGGTCTTTTGCGGCTTCAACAGCCCGAGCACTGCGACGGTGATCGCGTTATCCTCGCGGCCTTCGCCGAGCAGGCTGTTCGGCGGCGTCGCGGCGGTCGCGTAGCTCGCATAGAGGCTGGTCTCGGGCGTCGGCTTGAAGACGAGCCCTGCCTGCCAGTTGAAGAGGTTGTCGACGCGCGTGAGCTTCGTCTGCGTTGCGCCCGGCAGCGTGATCGTCGATTCGAACCGGTCGTAACGCGCACCCAGGTTCAGGATCAGCGCCGGGATCAGCGTGATCGAATCGAACGCGTAGACCGCCTTGGTATTGGCGTCGTTCTGCGTTTCGGTGGACAGCGCGCCCCGTGCGATCGGAGTCTGCGTCGTCGACGTGTCGCTCGCGTAATTGACCCAGGGCGCATAGGGATCCGGATCGAACAGGCTGACGCAATAGGAGCGCGCGATCGTCGCCGTGTTGCAGCGTGGCGAGATCGTCGAGCCGTTCGCCGACACGAACGTGCCGCGCCGCGTCTTTTCCCATGAAAGCTCGGTGCCGAGCGAGAAGCTGTGCTCGATGCCGCCGGTATTGAATTTGCCGTACAGGTCGGTCTGGTCGACGATGCTCTCGCTATAGCCGTAGCGCGTGTTGCCGCGCGTCCAGACATAGCCGCCATTGGTCACGTTCGCGCCCGTATTGGTCGCGGTGGTGCCATAGACATTGCCCTGGCTGTCGTCGGGGAGGGTGAAGATGAAGCTTTGCGTGCTGTGCGTGTAGCGTGCGGTGTTGCGCAGCGTGATGCCGCCGAAATCATGCTCGACGCGGATCGTCGCCTGGTTGGTGTCGGCGTCGCGGAAGTCGCGCGCCGCCAGCCCGTAGAAGTTTTTCCGGGAGACAAAGCCGGTCTGGCCGCCCGCGGTCGTCACGGTCCCGAGCGCGGGCCGTGTCGTGACGCTGCCGGTGCCGGGGTGATTGTTGATCGTGTAGAGATAGGGGATGCCGCTGTCGGGCAGTTCGCTGCTTTCCATGTGATAGAAGCTCGCGGTCAGCCGGGTCGGCGTGCCGAGCCCGATCGCGACGGAGGGCGCCACGCCCCAGCGCTTCTGCCAGATCGCATCGCGGCCCGCGACGTCCTGGTCGTGCCACATGCCCTGGATCCGGAACGCCGCGGTGTCGGAGATCTTGAGGTTCACGTCGCCGGTGACCCGCTTATAGTCCGCCTCGCCATAGCTGCCGCTGAGCGATCCGAACGTGTCGAGCACGGGCAGCCGTGACAGGATGTTGATCGTGCCGCCCGCCGAGCCGCGGCCGCCGAGCGTCGAATCGGACCCGCGGACGATCTGGACCGATTCGACCGCGAACACCTCGCGCGTCTGCGAGGCGAGGTCGCGGACACCGTCGA
The DNA here is from genome assembly GCF_000733135.1 of Sphingomonas sp. FUKUSWIS1. NCBI lineage: Bacteria > Pseudomonadati > Pseudomonadota > Alphaproteobacteria > Sphingomonadales > Sphingomonadaceae > Sphingomonas > Sphingomonas sp. FUKUSWIS1. Next base: position 7,010 of record NZ_JPJC01000226.1, on the reverse strand, counting down.
CGAAGATGCTGCCCTGGCTGTCGAACCCGCGGATGAAGGGGCGGTCGCCGATCGGATTGCCGCCCTCCGCGGCGCCGAAGGTGATGCCGGGCACGGTGCGCAGCGCATCCGCGAGGCTGTTCGATCCAGTCTGCTCGATCACCTCCTTGGGCAGGACGATGACCGAGCGCGGGGTATCGACCAGCGGCGCGACCTGTTTCGGGCCGGCATCGCGTTCGCGGTGGCCGTTGACCAGGATCTCGTCACGGTGCTGCACGTCGGCCGTGTCCGTCGGGGTGGCCTTGGGCGTCGCCGTCGTCCGGTCGGCATCGGCGGCGAGCGCCGGCGCGGTCGTGAAGGCACCGATGCAGGACAGGGCCAGGAAGGCGGGCATCGTGGCAGGACGCGGCGCGACGCCCCGCGGCGAAACAGTCGACATAGTGAAACCCCTTTTGCTCTTGGAGTATCGCTATTGAGAGTCGTTCGCACTGTCAATTCTAATGCGACTGGTTCTCAAGTCGACGAGGCGAACAGCCAGCTCCGCAAGGCGCTGGCGAGGTTCGGGGGTGCGTCCGCGACGATGCGCAGCGCGTCGATCTCTGCGACCAGCGCGGACAAGGGCAGGCCGAGCCGAACCGCCTCCCGCTCGAGCGCCTGCCAGAAGATCGGTTCGAGGCTGATCGACGTCTGGTGACCGGCGATCGTGATCGACCGCTTCACGGGGCCTGCAAACCCGCCGCGCGGGGGGGCGATCACGCGCGCGGTGGCCGAATGGCCGTCACTCGGTGTCGAAGAGCGATGCGAGCTGTTCGATGATCGTCCCGCCGAGCTGTTCGACGTCCATGATCGTCACCGCGCGCGCATAATAGCGCGTCACGTCGTGGCCGATGCCGATCGCGACGAGCTCGACCGGCGACCTGGTCTCGATCCAGCCGATCACCTGACGCAGATGGCGTTCGAGATAGGATCCCGAATTCACGCTGAGCGTCGAATCGTCGACCGGCGCACCGTCGCTGATCACCATCAGGATGCGGCGTTCCTCGGGCCGCGCGACGAGCCGGGCATGCGCCCACATCAGCGCCTCGCCGTCGATATTCTCCTTCAGCAACCCCTCGCGCATCATCAGCCCGAGCGAGTTGCGTGCGCGCCGCCATGGCTCGTCGGCACGCTTGTAGACGATGTGACGGATGTCGTTGAGCCGGCCAGGCTGGGGCGGGCGGCCGGCGGCGAGCCACGTCTCACGCGACTGGCCGCCCTTCCAGGCGCGCGTGGTGAAGCCGAGGATCTCGGTCTTCACGCCGCAGCGTTCGAGCGTACGCGCGAGGATGTCCGCGCTGATCGCCGCGATCGAGATCGGACGTCCGCGCATCGACCCCGAATTGTCGATCAGCAACGTGACGACGGTGTCGCGGAAATCGGTCTCGCGCTCGGCCTTGTAGCTGAGCGACAGCGTCGGGTTGACGATGACGCGGGCGAGCCGCGCAGCGTCGAGAATGCCCTCCTCCTGGTCGAAATCCCACGAGCGCGACTGCTGCGCCATCAGCCGGCGCTGCAGCCGGTTGGCGAGCTTCGACACGGCGGACTGGAGATGGACAAGCTGCTGGTCGAGATAGCCGCGCAGTCGTGCCAGTTCCTCGGCATCGCACAGCTCGGTCGCGGCGATCACCTCGTCGAACTGCGTCGTCCATGGCTTGTAGTCGAACGCAGTGCCCATGTCCGCCATCGGGCGGTTAGGGCGGACGGGCTGCATGCCCTCCTCGCCGTCATCGCCGGGCTCGCCGTCGATGTCGTCCATCGACTCGTCACTCTGCTCCTGGCCGTCGCTTTCCTCGTTCTGCTGCTCGGACTGTTCGCCGCGCGCCTCGACTTCGCCCTGGCCGTCCTCGCCCTGGTCGTCGCCTTCGTCGCCCTCGTCCTGCTGCTGCTCGTCGGTGCCCTCATCCTCGGAGCCGCCCTCTTCGCTCTCCTCGGGGACCTGGTCCGCCTGGACGAGCTCGAGCTCGGCGAGCATCTTGCGCGCCAGGCCCTGGAACGTCTTCTGGTCGTCGATCGCATAGGCCAGCGCGTCGAGATCGGTCTTCTGCTCGATCCACTCACGCACCAGCGCGAGACCGGGTGCAGCAACCGCGGGCGATTCCTGCCCGGTGAGCCGCTCGCGCACCATCAGCCCGAGCGCGGTCGACAACGGCACCTCGTCGCGGTTGCGCGCGCGCGTGATCGGGTCGGCGCGCAGCCGGACGTCGAGCGCCATGGCGAGGTTGTCGCTGATCCCGGCATAGCCGCGCGACCCCAGCGCCTCGACGCGCGCGGTCTCGACCGCGTCGAACACCGCACGCGCGACCGCCTCGACCGGCGCGGCACGGTTGTGCAGCGCGATGTCGTGATGCTTCAGCTGGAGCGCGAATCCATCGGCGAACCCGCGCGCTTCCGCGACCTGTTCGGGCGGCAGCGCGCGCGCGGGCATCGGCACCTTGATGTGCTTGCCCGACTGCGCCGGCGCGTCCGCGGTGAAGGCGAGCTCGACCTCAGGCTCCTCCGCGATCGCACGCGCGGTGCCGGCGAGAACCGCCTTGAACCGGTCGAGGGGCGTTTCGTTCGCCAAGGCCTCAGGCCTTGCCCATCACGCTCTCGGGCAGGTCCTTGCCGAACACGCGCTGGTAATATTCCGCGACCAGCGACCGCTCTGCCTCGTCGCACTTGTTGAGGAACGACAGGCGGAACGCGAAGCCGACGTCACCGAAGATCAGCGCGTTCTGCGCCCAGGTGATCACGGTACGCGGGCTCATCACGGTCGAGATGTCGCCGTTGACGAAGCCCTTGCGGGTCATGTCGGCGACGCGGACCATGTTCTCGACGACCTTCTTGCCGTCGGGCTTGTCATATTCACCCGATTTCGCGAGCACGATCTGCGCCTCGACCTTGGCGGGGAGGTAGTTGAGCGTGACGACGATGTTCCAGCGGTCCATCTGACCCTGGTTGATCTGCTGCGTGCCGTGATACAGCCCGCTGGTGTCGCCGAGGCCGACCGTGTTGGCGGTCGCGAACAGGCGGAACCAGGGGTTCGGGCGGATCACGCGGTTCTGGTCGAGCAGCGTCAGCTTGCCCTCGGTCTCGAGCACGCGCTGGATCACGAACATCACGTCGGGACGCCCTGCGTCATATTCGTCGAACACGAGCGCGGTCGGGGTCTGCAGCGCCCAGGGGAGCAGGCCTTCGCGGAACTCGGTGATCTGCTGGCCGTCCTTCAGGACGATCGCGTCGCGGCCGATCAGGTCGATGCGGCTGATATGCGCATCGAGATTGATGCGGATGCACGGCCATTTCAGGCGTGCCGCGACCTGTTCGATATGGGTCGACTTGCCGGTGCCGTGATAGCCCTGGACCATCACGCGGCGGTTGTGCGCAAAGCCCGCGAGGACCGCGAGCGTGGTGTCCGCGTCGAAGACATAGGCGGGGTCGAGATCGGGGACGCGCTCGTCCGCCTCGGAGAAGGCGGGCACCTCCATGTCGGAATCGATCCCGAACATCTCGCGCACCTTCACCATGCGGTCGGGGGCGTCGAGAATCGTCGTCTCGCGGCTGTCGGGTTGGGTATTGGGGATATCGGTCATGCTGGCCTCGTGTTCCCGGTAGCTCTAGGCCAAGCGCGGGTGAATACTCAACCGCGACGTACGCGAT
>NZ_JPJC01000226.1:0-3145 GCF_000733135.1 Sphingomonas sp. FUKUSWIS1 | reverse complement strand
GCATCGCGGCGTTCGGGACGGCGGCGTGGCGTGCGCGGTCGATCACCGCCTTGAACTGCGCGACGCGGGTGGCATTGCTCGCCAGCCACGTGTCGACCGCGCCTTGCGGATCCTTGGCTCCGCACCGTGCGAGGAACTCCAGCCGCAACTGCTGGAAATCGCGGGCAAGTCCGGCGATCAACAGGCGTTCCCAGGGATCCGACGGCGTGATCCGCGCGGCATTGGCCTGTGCCCAGTCGAGCCCGAGCGCCTGTCCCAGATGCGTGAAGGCGCGGGTCAGCACCGCCTCGTCGAGCGCAAGGCGCTCGCCGAGATCGGCAAGCCCGACCGCACCGTCGAGCTCGAACAGCCGGACCACCTTGATCGCGAGGTCGTGCGGGGCACCCGCGGTTTCGAGCTGCGCGGCGATGCGGTCGCTCTGCGCGCTCGCCTCCTCGAGCAGCAGCGCCTTGGTCTGGCCATCGAGATGCGTGATCCCCTTGGCGAGCCGCGCGAGCACGGCACCCGGCATCGTGCCGGGCGCGGACACGCGCAGCAGATCCGCGATCTGCGACCGCGTCGCCACCGCCACTTCGTCGAACAGCGCGATGCGTGCGGCTTCGGGCATCGGTCGTGATTCGATGTCCGCCCAGAGCGAGGGCAGGTCGAACAGCCGTTCGGCGACGACGAACATCGCCGCGATATCGCCCATCGCCGCGCCTTCCTCCTCGGCCAGCTCGAACGGGTGGAGCACGCCGAGCCGGTTGACGATGCGGTTGGCAAGCTTGGTCGCGACGATCTGGCCGCGCAGCCGGTGGTCGTCGATCGCCTGCGCGAAATGCTCGCGCATCGCGGCCGGGAAGGCGGCGTGAAGATCGGGCTTGAGCGCGGGGTCGTCGCCGAGCCCGGCGTGCTCGATCGAATCCTGCAGCGCGAGCTTCGCGGTGGCGAGCAGCACGGCGAGTTCCGGTCGCGTCAGGCCATGGCCGTCGAGCCCGCGGCGAAGCAGGTCGTCATTGGCGGCCAGCCCCTCGACCGCGCGATCGAGCCGTCCGCTGCCCTCGAAGATCTCGATGACGCGGACATAGCTGGGCATCGAGCCCGGCCCGCCGCCGCCGCCGGTCGCACCGCCAAGACCGCCGGGTCCCGCCAGCGCGCCCGCGCCTTCGGCGATCGACAGCGCGAGCGTCTGGAGCCGGTTGTCCTCGAGCACGAGATGCGCGACGTCGTCGGTCATGCTGGCGAGCAGCGCGTTGCGGTCCTCATAGCCCAGGCGCCCCTCGATCATCTCGCGGTTGAGCGCGATCTTGATGTTGACCTCGTTATCCGAGCAGTCGACGCCCGCCGAATTGTCGATGAAGTCGGTGTTGATCCGCCCGCCGCGCTCGGAAAACGCGATGCGCGCGGCCTGCGTGACACCGAGATTGGCGCCTTCACCGATCGCGGTGACGCGCAGATCCTCGGCGTTCACGCGAAGCCGGTCGTTGGCGGGATCGCCGACCTGGACGTTGTTCTCGGATGCCGCCTTCACATAGGTGCCGATGCCACCGAACCAGAGCAGGTCCGCGGGCGCCTTCAGGATCGCGGAGATCAGCGCGCCGGGTTCGATCTCGTCGACCGCGATGCCGAGCACGGCCTGCGCCTCGGGCGAGAGACGGATGACCTTGGCGGTGCGCGGATAGACGCCGCCGCCTTCGGAGATCAGCGCGGTGTCGTAATCCGCCCAGCTCGACCGGGGGAGGGCGAACATGCGCGCGCGCTCGTCCCAGCTTGCGGCGGGATCGGGGTTCGGATCGATGAAGATGTGGCGATGGTCGAACGCCGCGACGATCTTGAGCGACTTCGACAGCAGCATGCCGTTGCCGAACACGTCGCCCGACATGTCGCCGCAGCCGACGACGGTGATCGAATCGCTCTGCACGTCGATGCCGCGCTCGGCGAAGTGACGCTGGACCGAGACCCAGGCGCCCTTGGCGGTGATGCCCATAGCCTTGTGATCATAGCCGACCGAGCCGCCGCTCGCGAACGCGTCGCCCAGCCAGAAGTCACGCTCGAGCGCGAGCGCGTTGGCGACGTCGCTGAACGTCGCGGTGCCCTTGTCCGCGGCGACGACGAAATAGGGATCCTCGCCGTCGAGGATCGCGACGCCCGCCGGATGGACGACCTTGCCCTCGACGATGTTGTCGGTGATCGACAGCAGCGTGCGGATGAAGATCCGGTAGCTCTCGGTCCCTTCCGCCAGCCACGCGTCGCGGTTGGACGGGGCGGGGAGCTGTTTGGGATAAAAGCCGCCCTTCGCGCCGGTCGGCACGATCACCGCGTTCTTGACGCGCTGCGCCTTCATCAGCCCGAGAATCTCGGTGCGGAAATCGTCGCGGCGGTCGGACCAGCGCAGGCCACCGCGCGCGACCGGGCCGGCGCGCAGATGGATGCCCTCGATCCGCGGGCTGTACACCCAGATCTCGCGCCATGGCACGGGCGCGGGGAGGCCGGGGATCAGGTGGCTGTCGAGCTTGAACGCGAGCGCTTCGGCCGCGGCGGGCGTGAAGGCGTTGGTGCGCAGCGTCGCGCCGACCAGGCTGTGATAGGCGCGCAGGATGCGGTCGTCGTCGATCGCGGTCACCGCGTCGAGCCCGGCCTCGATCGTCGCGTCGGCATCGGCGGGATGCCCGGCATCGGCCGGATCATGCGCGGCGGCGAAGCGCGCGATCAGCGCGGTCGCGACTCTCGGCGCGCGGCGCAGCGCGTCGACCACCGTCGTCAGGCCGTAGGGCAGCCCCGCCTGGCGCAGATAGCGGAACCAGGCGCGGAACAGCACGACCGCCTGCGGGCTCATCCCGACCTCGACGATCAGCCGGTTGAACGCGTCGTTCTCCGCCGCGCCTTCGAGCACCGCGGCGATCGCGCGCTCGAGCGTCGCGGCGTCGGCCTGCGCGACCGCATCGTTCGCCTCGAGCACGAAGTCGTGCACGAAGGGATCGCTGTCCTCCTGCAGCCGGGTCGGCAATTCGCCGATCACGCGGAAACCGAAATTCTCGAGCACCGGCACGGCATCGGACAGCGGCAGCGCGCCGCCCAGCTTGTAGATCTTGAGCTGGCGGTCTTCGCCGGGCGCGCTGGAGATCAGGCGCACCCCGCGCGACCCCGGCCCGTCGAGCGCGGCGAG
>NZ_JPJC01000225.1:6354-13555 GCF_000733135.1 Sphingomonas sp. FUKUSWIS1 | reverse complement strand
CGGGCTTCGGCGGTGGCGGTGGGGAGGAGGAGGGCGAGCGCGAGGAGGGGAGTCTTCATCGCGTGCGAACCTAGCGCGGATCGGGTGGGTGGCAAGGCGTCCGCCGCAAACTCGCCGTCATCCCAGCTTTTGCCGGGATGACGAAATGTGTCAGCGGGCGTCGACGCCGATCGCGTCGGCGATCGTGGCGAAGCCGTCGCGGGTGATCAGCGCGTCGAGCTCGCGCAGCATCCGTGCGGGGAGGCCGGGGCCTTCATACACCAGAGCGGTGTAGAGCTGGACGAGGCTCGCGCCCGCGCGGAGGCGGGCATAGGCTTCCGCGCCGCTGCCGATGCCGCCGACCGAGATCAGCGGGATCGCGGCGCCGGTGGCCTTGCGGAAGTCGGCGAGGCGCTGGCGGGCGAGCGGGGCGAGCGGGGCGCCCGACAGGCCGCCGGTTTCCGTCGCGTTCGCCGAGCGCAGGCCGGGGCGGCCGATCGTCGTGTTGTTGACGATCAGCGCGTCGATCCGGTTGTCGATCGCGGCGCGGGCGATGTCGTCGATATCCGCGGGCTCTAGGTCGGGCGCGACCTTGAGGAAGATCGGCGTGGTGCCCTTGGCGGCGGTGCAGGCGGCGAGCAGGTCGCGCAGCGCTGCGCCATGCTGCAGATCGCGCAGGCCCGGCGTGTTGGGCGAGCTGATGTTGATCGTGATGTAATCGGCGTGCGGCGCGGCGCGGGTGACGCCGTGGACGTAATCCGCGGTGCGATCGCTCGCATCCTTGTTCGCGCCGACATTGATGCCGAGCACGCCCTTGCCGCGCGCATGGGCTTTCGCACGGTCGAGCGCCGCGTCGAGGCCGCCATTGTTGAAGCCGAGGCGGTTGATCACCGCGCGGTCTTCGGGGAGACGGAAGATGCGCGGCTTCGGGTTGCCGGGCTGGGGCAGGGGGGTGAGCGTGCCGATCTCGACACTGCCGAACCCGAGCCCGAAGAACCCGTCGATCGCGCGACCGTCCTTGTCGACGCCGGCGGCGAGGCCGACCGGGTTGGGGAAGGCGATCCCCGCCACGCTGGTCGCAAGCCGCGGGACGGATGGCGCGAGCGGCGTGCCCGCCTTGCCCCATGCGGCGAGCGCGGCGATCGTCAGGCCATGCGCGCGTTCGGCGTCGAGGCGGAAGAGAAGCGGGTGGTAGAAGGCCATGCGCGCTCTTACCCAGATCGGCTGGGGCGGCCAAACCCTTCTTCCGTCATTCCCGCGAAGGCGGGAATCCATTCGTCCGCAGGCGCAAAAGACAGAGTGGATTTCCGCCTCCGCGGGAATGACGAAGTGGACCCAGTTGCGAGTCGTTAGCACTGGCGGACGGGTTGACGCTGCCCGTCGCAAAGCCCATTTGTCAATCGGATCATATCGGTCCGATTGGACTCACAAGCCACCATGCGTCTTTCCAGCCTAGCCGACTATGCGGTCGTGATGATGAGCGCCGCGGCGCGTCATTGTGGCGGCATCGCGCGGCTGAACGCGACGCTGCTGAGCGAGGAGACCGGCGTGCCGCTGCCGACGGTGCAGAAGCTGGTAAGCCGCTTGTCGGCGGCGGGGCTGATCGAGAGCACGCGCGGGACCGGCGGCGGGTTTCGCCTGTCGCGGCCGCCCGCGTCGATCTCGCTCGCCGACATCATCGAGGCGGTCGAGGGCCCGATCGCGCTGACCGCGTGCGTCGACGGTGCGGCGCAGGATTGCTGCATCGACCAGACGTGCAAGGTGAAGCCGCACTGGAACGCGGTCAACGGCGCAGTCCGCGGCGCGCTCGCCGGCGTGACGCTCGCCAGCCTTTTGCAAGTCCCGAATTCGCCGGTGCCCGCATGACGCGCGCAGCGCCTACCCCTTTCCTTCGCGCCTTTGCGCCTTCGCGTGAGAAGAGTCTGTTCACGCGAAGCCGCGAAGGCGCGAAGACATTAGAGAGCCGCGTTGCGGCGGAGATGGAATGATGGCTACCCGGAACGCAGAGGCCTATGCCGCCGCGAACAAGACGTACGAGTGGGGCTTCTCCTCGGACATCGAACAGGAATTCGCGCCTAAGGGTCTGTCGGAAGACACGGTGCGCTTCATTTCCGCCAAGAAGGGCGAGCCGCAGTGGATGCTCGACTGGCGGCTGAAGGCGTTCGCGCTGTGGCAGACGATGGAGGCGCCCGACTGGTCGAAGCTCAACGTGCCGCCGATCGATTACCAGGACGCCTATTACTATGCGGAGCCAAAGGCGAAGCCGAAGCTGGGGAGCCTCGACGAGGTCGATCCCGAGATCCTGCGCGTCTATGAAAAGCTCGGCATCCCGATCGGCGAGCAGAAGATGCTCGCGGGCGTGGTCGAGGATCCGCTGAACGATGACGGCACGCCGAAGCGTCGCGTCGCAGTCGACGCGGTGTTCGACAGCGTCTCGGTCGCGACCACGTTCCGCAAGGAGCTCGAGGCCGCAGGCGTGATCTTCCGCTCGATCTCCGAGGCGATCAAGGAATATCCCGACCTCGTGCGGAAGTGGCTCGGCAAGGTCGTGCCGCAGCGTGACAATTACTTCGCGACGCTGAACTCGGCGGTCTTCTCCGACGGTACGTTCGTCTACATCCCCGAGGGCGTGCGCTGCCCGATGGAGCTGTCGACCTATTTCCGGATCAATGCCGAGAATACCGGGCAGTTCGAACGCACGCTGATCGTCGCCGACAAGGGCAGTTACGTCTCCTATCTCGAAGGCTGCACCGCGCCGATGCGCGACGAGAACCAGCTGCACGCGGCGGTCGTCGAACTCGTCGTGCTCGACGATGCCGAGATCAAGTACTCGACCGTGCAGAACTGGTATCCGGGCGACGAGAACGGCGTCGGCGGGATCTACAATTTCGTCACCAAGCGTGCGCTGTGCCAGGGCAAGAATTCGAAGGTCAGCTGGACCCAGGTCGAGACGGGCAGTGCGATCACGTGGAAATATCCGTCGTGCGTGCTGGCGGGCGATGGCTCGGTCGGCGAATTCTATTCGGTCGCGGTGACGAACAATCGCCAGCAGGCCGATACCGGCACGAAGATGATCCACCTCGGCAAGAATACCCGCTCGACGATCGTGTCGAAGGGGATTTCGGCGGGGCGCTCGGACAACACCTATCGCGGGCTGGTGCGCGTCGCGCCGACCGCGGAGGGCGTGCGCAACTTCACCCAGTGCGACAGCCTGCTGCTCGGCGACCAGTGCGGCGCGCATACCGTGCCCTATATCGAGGTCCGCAACCCGTCCGCGCAGATCGAGCATGAGGCGACGACGTCGAAGATCTCCGAGGACCAGCTGTTCTACGCGATGTCGCGCGGGCTGGATGCGGAGGCGGCGGTCGCGCTGATCGTCAACGGCTTCGCGCGCGAGGTGCTGCAGCAGCTGCCGATGGAGTTCGCGGTCGAGGCGCAGAAGCTGCTGGGGATTTCGCTGGAAGGGTCTGTGGGGTGATCCCCGCCCGTCATCCCGCCGGCGCGGGCATGACGGGACAGCGCTGGCGCACGACGCGCCGCGGAAATTTAGAGATTTGGAATTGGGCAGAATTCGATGCTGAAAATTGAAAACCTTCATGCCGAGATCGACGGCAAGGAAATCCTCAAGGGGCTCTCGCTCGAGGTGAATGCGGGTGAGGTGCACGCGATCATGGGGCCGAACGGCGCGGGCAAGTCGACGCTGGGCTATGTGCTCGGCGGGCGGCCCGGTTACGAGGTCACGTCGGGCTCGGTGACGTTCGACGGCGTCGACCTGCTCGAGCTCGAGGCGCATGAGCGCGCCGCGGCGGGCGTGTTCCTCGGCTTCCAGTATCCGGTCGAGATCCCCGGCGTGTCGAACGTCCAGTTTCTGCGCGAGGCCCTGAACGCGCAGCGCGCGACGCGCGACGAGAAGGCGCTGTCCGGCGGCGAGTTCCTGAAGCTCGCGCGCGGGCAGGCGGATCTGCTCGGCATGGATTACGACATGCTCAAGCGGCCGGTGAATGTCGGCTTTTCGGGCGGCGAGAAGAAGCGCAACGAGATGGTGCAGATGGGCATCGTCAACCCGAAGTTCGCGATCCTCGACGAGACCGATTCCGGCCTCGACATCGACGCGCTGCGCGTCGTCGGCGACGGCATCAACCGCATCATGCGCGCGCCCGACAAGGCGGTGCTGCTGATCACGCATTACCAGCGGCTGCTCGATTATGTGGAGCCGGACTTTGTCCATGTGCTCGCCGACGGGCGCATCGTCCGGTCGGGCGGCAAGGAACTCGCGCAGCAGCTCGAGAGCGAAGGCTATGTGGGGATCGCCGCATGATCTCCCTTCGTGCCGCAGGCAGGAAAGATTGGGCTCACGCGAAGGCGCAAAGGCGCGAAGGGCGTGTGGTCAATAATCTCGTCAGCAATATCCTTCCAACGCCTCTTCGCGCCTTCGCGCCTTCGCGTGAACCATTCTCGTTTTCGTGGGCCGCATCATGAGTGTTCTCGAACTTCCCTCCACGCGCGAGGAGTCGTGGCGCTGGGGTGATCCGGCGGCGATCGCGGCGGCGGCGGGGTTGCCGCGGGGTGAGGCGCCGGCGGGCGCGTGGTTCCTTGAGCTCGAGGGCGCGCGGGCGGTGTTTGTCGATGGCGCGCTGGATGAAGGTCGCAGCGAGCTTCGGCATGTCGCGATCGCGCCGCTCGAGGGTGGCACGCATGTGCTGGGCGCGCGGACGACCGGCCATGGCTGGTCGTTGCGCGTCGAGGCGCACGCTTCGGCGGAGCTGATCCAGATCGTCCATATCGCGACCGGCGGCGAGAACCATGTTCCCGCCGAGATCATCCTCGCGGACGGCGCGCAGGCGTCGGTGGTCGAGACCTATGTCGGGACCGGCTGGTCGAACCGGTCGACGCGGATGACGCTGGGCGCGGGCGCGAAGCTGACGCGTGCGGTGCGGTTGCTCCAGACCGCCGGCTTCGTGTCGGTGCGCGACGAGGCGGATGTCGGTGCGGGGGCGAGCCTGATCGTGACGATGCTCGGCGCGGGCGATGCGGGGACGCGGATCGACGGCGCGATCACCGTGTCGGGCGACGATGCGTTTGCCGAATATGGCGGCGCGCTGCTGACGCGGCGCGACCAGCGGCAGGAATGCGCGCTGTCGGTGCGGCATGCCGCGCTGAACGGGCAGAGCAAGCAGATCTGGCGCGCGGTCGCGGCGGATACGTCGACCGTGAGCCTTGCGGCGCGCGTCGAGGTGGCACGCGATGCGCAGAAGACCGACGGCGTCCAGTCGCTGCGCGGGCTGCTGCTCAAGCGGACCGCGACGGTCAATCTGAAGCCCGAGCTCGAGATCTTCGCGGACGACGTGAAGTGCGCGCACGGTGCGACGGTCGGCGAACTCGACCAGCGCGCGCTGTTCTACATGCAGAGCCGCGGCATCCCGCATGCCAAGGCGCAGGCGCTGCTGACGCGTGCGTTCGTCGGCGATGCGTTCGCGCAGATCGCGGACGAGACGGTGCGCGACGCGTTCGTCGCGGACGCGGATGCGTGGCTGGAGGCGGCGCTGTGACCCTGACGCTCGAAACGCGCCCGCTCGACCGGGTATCGGACTTTCCGGCGATCCCCGAGGGCTGGGCGTATCTCGATACCGCTGCCACCGCGCAGAAGCCGCAAGTCGTGGTCGACGCTATCACGCGCGCGTACGGCGAGACCTATGCGACCGTGCACCGTGGTGTGTACCAGCGCTCCGCCGACATGACGGTCGCGTACGAGGCGGCGCGGCGGGCGGTGGCGCGGTTCATCGGCGCGGGATCGCCCGACGAGATCGTGTTCGTGCGCGGCGCGACCGAGGCGATCAACCTGGTCGCGACCTGCTGGGCGGGGACCCAGCTGAAGGCGGGCGACCGCATCCTGTTGTCGATGCTCGAACATCATTCGAACATCGTGCCGTGGCAGATGATCGCCGAGGCCCGCGGTGTCGCGATCGACGTGCTGCCGCTGACCGAAGACCACCGCATCGATCTCGATGCGATGGAGCGGATGATCACGCCTGCGCACAAGCTGGTCGCGCTCGGCCATGTGTCGAACGTGCTCGGCTCGGTGCTCGACGCGAAGCGCGCGACGGAAATCGCGCATTCGGTGGGTGCGAAGATCCTGCTCGACGGCTGCCAGTCGGTGCCGCGGATCTCGGTCGACGTGACGGCGATCGGCTGCGACTTCTACGTGTTCTCGGGCCACAAGCTGTACGGTCCGACCGGGATCGGTGTGCTGTGGGCAAAGCCCGAGCTGCTCGACGCGATGCCGCCCTATCAGGGTGGCGGGTCGATGATCGACAAGGTGTCGTTCGCGAAGACGACGTACGCGCCAGCGCCGGGACGGTTCGAGGCGGGAACGCCGCATATCGTCGGCGCGCTCGGGCTGCATGCGGCGATCGATTATGTCGAGAGCATCGGGCTCGGCGCGATCCATGCGCACGAGACCGCGCTGGTCACCGCGACGCGCGAGGCGCTGTCGGGGATCAATTCGGTGCGGCTCTATGGGCCGGCGGATTCGGCGGGGATCGTCTCGTTCACGATCGAAGGGGTTCATCCGCACGACATCGGCACCATATTGGACGAAGAGCGCGTCGCGATCCGGGCTGGCCATCACTGCGCCCAGCCGCTGATGGAGATGCTGGGCGTCGAGGCGACGGCCAGGGCGAGCTTCGGTGTCTATAACGGTCCGGCAGACGTGGATGCGCTGGTGCGCGGTATCGCGCGAGTAACGAGGATATTTGGATGAGCGATCGGTTCGAGATCGAGGAAGTCGAGGCGGTGCAGTCGCCGCCCAAGGCGCGTGTCGTGCTCGACACCGACGGCGATGCGGAGCGCAAGCGCGACTATCTCGCCGGGTTCCTGGCGCAGAAGCCGCAGGTGGACTCCCCCAGCGAACCGGGTGGCGCGGTATATGATGCGATCATCGACGCGCTGAAGGACATCTATGATCCCGAGATCCCGGTGAATATCTATGACCTGGGGCTGATCTATGGCGTCGAGGTGACCGAGGACGGGCATGCGGTCGTCACGATGACGCTGACGACGCCGAACTGTCCGGTCGCGGAATCGATGCCGATGGAGGTCGAGATGCGCGTCGGTGCGGTGCCGGGTGTCGGTGTCGCCGAGGTGAACCTGGTGTGGGATCCGGCATGGGATCCGCAGAAGATGTCCGACGAGGCGAAGCTCGAACTGGGCATGTTGTAACGAC
>NZ_JPJC01000225.1:4779-6227 GCF_000733135.1 Sphingomonas sp. FUKUSWIS1 | reverse complement strand
CACCGCGAGCGCGCGATCCGGTCGGGCGCCCCACCCCAACCCCTCCCCTGAAGGGGAGGGGCTTTAGATGGAAGGAACGAGCCATGGCGACGACATTACGAGCACGGCCCGCGGCGCTGAACCTGACCGCGACCGCGCATGCGCGGATCGCGGACCTGATGGCGCGCGCGCCGGAGGAGTCGATCGGGGTCAAGCTGTCGACGCCCAAGCGTGGGTGTTCGGGGCTCGCCTATTCGGTCGATTATGTGAGCGAGGCCAAGCCGTTCGACGAGCGGATCGACACGCCCGGCGGCACGCTGTTCGTCGATGGCGGGTCGATATTGTACCTGATCGGCTCGACGATGGACTGGGTCGAGGACGACTTCACGGCCGGGTTCGTGTTCCAGAACCCGAACGCCAAGGGTGCGTGCGGGTGCGGGGAAAGCTTCACGGTCTAAATTCTACCGTGAGCTAATGTGTCCCCGCGAAGGCGGGGACCCAGACTGGGCTCCCGCCTTCGCGGGAGAACAAAGATCCGGCCGAGCCAAGGCGATGCCGGCCGACCGGCCGCCTTGCTTGCCCATCCCGTCCTGTGCCACTCCCCCCTGAAGAAGAGGGGATCTACGTGGCCAGTCTGTTTCGCCGAAAAATCGTCACCGAGCAGCCGCCCGAGCATCAGCTCGCGCGGACCTTGTCGTGGCCGCATCTGGTCGCGATGGGCGTGGGCGGGATCGTCGGGACGGGGATCCTGACGCTGATCGGCGTCGGGGCAGGGCTCGCGGGCCCCGCGGTGATCCTGTCGTTCATCATCGCCGGCGGGATCTGTGCCTGCGCCGCGCTCGCCTATGCCGAGATGGCGACGATGATCCCGGCGTCGGGCAGCGCCTATACGTACAGCTATGTCGTGCTCGGCGAGCTGATCGCCTGGGTGATCGGCTGGAGCCTCATCCTCGAATATTCGCTGGTGGTGTCGACCGTCGCGGTCGGCTGGTCGGGTTATGCTGCACCCTTGCTGCGCGGCGCGTTCGGGTTTCCCGAGGCGCTGACGCTCAGCCCCGAGCTCGGCGGCGTCCTGAACGTCCCCGCGATCGTCATCATCGCGGTCGTCGCGGGCGTGCTGTCGTTCGGGACGCGCGAGAGTGCGACGCTGAACGCGGTGCTGGTGGCGGTGAAGATGATCGCGCTGACCGTGTTCGTGTTCATCGCGCTCCATTATTTCAACAGCGCGAACCTGCAGCCGTTCATGCCCTATGGCTTCCCCAAGGCGGTCCAGCCCGACGGTGCAGAGCGCGGCGTGATGGCGGCGGCGGCGATCATCTTCTTCGCATTCTACGGATTCGACGCGATCTCGACCGCGGCGGAGGAGACGAAGAATCCGGGCCGCGACCTCGCGATCGGCATCCTCGGGTCGATGGTGGCGTGCATCGCGATCTACATCCTTGTCGCGGTCGCCGCGGTGGGCGCGTTGT
>NZ_JPJC01000225.1:0-4697 GCF_000733135.1 Sphingomonas sp. FUKUSWIS1 | reverse complement strand
CGCGGTTCGCCGGCTCGGCCGAGCCGCTCGCGCTGATCCTGCGCGAGATCGGACGGCCGGGGTTCGCGACGTTCCTGGGCGCGTCGGCGGTCATCGCGCTGCCGACCGTGCTGCTCGCCTTCCTGTTCGGGCAGAGCCGGATCTTCTTCACGATGGCGCGCGACGGCCTGCTGCCGCTGGGCCTCGCCAAGGTGTCGAAGCGCGGTGCGCCGGTGCGGATCACCTGGATTACCGCGGCGATCGTCGCGGTGATCGCGGGGCTGCTGCCGCTCGCCGAGATCGCGGCCCTCGCCAATGCGGGGACGCTCGCGGCGTTCGTCGCGGTGTGTGCGTGCATGCTGGTGATGCGTCGCCGGGCGCCCGATGCGGTGCGGACGTTCCGCGCGCCGGCCGCGACGCTGGTGGGCATCGTCGGCATTCTCGGCTGCCTGTACCTGTTCTTCAGCCTGCCTTCGAAGACGCAACTCTATTTCGGGCTGTGGAACCTGCTCGGGCTGGTGATCTACTTCGTCTATGCGCGGCCGCGGGCGCTCGCCGAATGAGCGGCTGGACGATCGGGATCATCGGCGGCTCCGGGCTGTACGCGGTCGAGGGGATCGAGGACGGGCACTGGCAGACGGTGGAGACGCCCTGGGGTGTGCCGTCGGATGCGATCTATACCGGCCGCGTCGGGCCTGTCGGGGTGGCGTTCCTGCCGCGGCACGGGCGAGGGCACCGGATTTCGCCGTCCGAGCTCAATGCGCGCGCGAACATCGATGCGTTGAAGCGGCTGGGGGTGACCGATGTGCTGGCGGTGTCGTCGGTCGGGTCGTTGGTCGAGGCGCGGCCGCCGGGGAGCTTGACGATCGTCGACCAGTTCATCGACCGGACCAAGGGGCGGGTGTCGAGCTTCTTCGGCACGGGCCTCGTCGCGCATGTCTCGATGGCGGACCCGGTGTGTCCGCGCCTGTCGGGCTATGCCGCCGATGCCGCGCGCCAGGCCGGGGCCGAGGTCGACGACCGTGGCACCTATCTGGCGATGGAGGGGCCGCAATTCTCGACGCGTGCGGAGAGCCGGTTGTACCGCCAATGGGGGTGCGACGTGATCGGGATGACCGCGATGCCCGAAGCCAAGCTCGCGCGTGAGGCGGAGCTGCCCTATGCGCTGGTCGGGATGGTGACCGACTATGACTGCTGGCGCGAGGAGGCGGCGGGGGTCGATGTCGCGGAGGTGATTGCGCAGCTCGGTGCGAATGCGGCGAAAGCGCGCGCGATGGTAATGGCGTTGCTGCGTGGCCTGCCGGCGGAGCGTCCGGCGTCGCCGATCGATACCTGTCTCGACAGTGCGATCATCACGGCGCGCGAGGCGCGGGATCCGGCGCTGGTGGCTAAGCTCGACGCGGTGGCGGGGCGGGCGCTCTAGCGACGGCGTGACGCGCGAGGCTCTGGGTCCTAACGTTCGTCAGGATGACGGTTGGGGGAGGTGGTGGTTTGCCACCGGGTGCGGTGATCGGCGGAAGAATTGCGGCGATCCGTGGGCTCCGACACATTGGTGCAACATATCGGCGCGATGAGGTGGGGGTCGCCGCTCCCTCTCCCCCTGTGGACGGCGACGTGGCCGGGTTGTTCCCCCTCCCGGTCCCTCCCTGAACTACGGGGCGATCGTCATGGTCGCCCCGCTTTTTTCTGCCGGGCCTGGGTCGCGTTCGAGACGCGCCGTCTGGTGAAACTCGCCATCCAAAACACGTCATCCCAGCGAAGATCGGGATATCCCTTGTAGTGGGCGACATGCGCCTCACGGGGATATTCCGGCTTTCGCTGGAATGACGGTAGTTCAGGGGGCAGGCGTCGTCCCGGATTGCGCCGGGACGACGTCGCCGGATCAGGCGGCCAGCTTGCGCAGGACGTAGTGCAGGATGCCGCCGTTGAGGAAGTATTCCAGCTCGTTGACGGTATCGATCCGGCACTTGGTCTGGAACGTCTCGCTGGTGCCGTCGGCGCGGGTCATCTTGACGCTCACGTCCTGACGCGGGCGGATGCTTGCCACGTCGAGGATGGTGAACGTTTCCGAGCCGTCGAGGCCGAGCGTCTTGCGATCGGTGCCTTCGGCGAACTGCAGCGGCAGCACGCCCATGCCGACCAGGTTCGAGCGGTGGATACGCTCGAAGCTCTCGGTGATGACCGCGCGGACGCCGAGCAGGTTGGTGCCCTTGGCCGCCCAGTCGCGCGACGAACCGGTGCCATATTCCTTGCCCGCGACGATCACGAGCGGCGTGCCGTCCTGCTTGAAGCGCATCGCGGCGTCGTAGATCGCCATGACCTCGCCGTCATATTTGGACATGCCGCCTTCGACGCCGGGGACCATCTCGTTCTTGATGCGGATGTTGGCGAAGGTGCCGCGCATCATCACGTCATGGTTGCCGCGGCGTGCGCCATAGCTGTTGAAGTCGGCCTTGCTGACCTGATGCTCCTGGAGGAAGCGGCCGGCCGGGCTGTCCGCCTTGATCGAGCCTGCGGGCGAGATGTGATCGGTGGTGATCGAATCGCCGAGGATCGCGAGCGGCTTGGCGTCGATGATGTCCTGCACCGGCGACGGCGTCATGCTGAGGCCCTCGAAATAGGGCGGGTTGGCGACATAGGTCGACCCTGCGCGCCAGGCGTAGGTGTCCGAACCCGTGACGTCGATCTCGCGCCACTTCGAATCGCCCGCATAGACGTCGCCGTAGCGCGCGCCGAACATCGACGCGTCGATGTTGGCGTCCATCGTGCTGCGGACTTCCTCGTTGGTCGGCCAGATGTCGCGCAGATACACGTCCTGGCCGTCGGTGCCCTGACCCAGCGGCGTCTCGATCATGTCGGTCGTGACGGTGCCCTTGATCGCATAGGCGACGACGAGCGGCGGGCTGGCCAGGAAGTTGGCGCGGACGTCGGGCGAGACGCGGCCCTCAAAGTTGCGGTTGCCCGAGAGGACCGACGCCGCGACGAGGTCGTTCTCGTTGATCGCCGACGAAATCGCCGGCGCCAGCGGGCCCGAATTGCCGATGCAGGTCGTGCAACCATAGCCGACGAGGTTGAAGCCGAGTGCGTTGAGGTCGGCGGTGAGGCCGGCCTTGTCGAGATAGTCGGTGACGACCTGCGAACCAGGGGCCAGCGAGGTCTTCACCCAGGGCTTCGACTTGAGGCCCAGAGCGTTCGCCTTGCGCGCGACGAGACCGGCGGCGACGAGCACCGACGGGTTCGACGTGTTGGTGCAGCTGGTGATCGCGGCGATCACGACGTCGCCGTCGCCGATGTCGTGCTCACGCCCCTCGACCGCGACGCGCTCGGGCTGCTCCTTGTGGTACAGCTTGTGGAGGTCGCTGTTGAACACCTCGTCGACCTTGTTGAGGCTGACGCGGTCCTGCGGGCGCTTCGGGCCGGCGAGCGATGCGACGACCGACCCCATGTCGAGCTCGAGCGTGTCGGTGAAGACGGGGTCCTCGGCATTCTCGTCGCGCCAGAAGCCGTTGGCCTTGGCGTACGCCTCGACCAGCTCGACATTCTCATCGGAACGTGCCGTGAGGCGCATGTAATCGAGCGTCTTGTCGTCGATCGGGAAGAAGCCGCAGGTCGCGCCATATTCCGGCGCCATGTTGGCGATCGTCGCGCGATCGGCGAGCGTCATCGACGACAGGCCTGGGCCGAAGAACTCGACGAAGCGGCCGACCACGCCCTTGGCGCGCAGCATCTGCGTGACGGTGAGCACGAGATCGGTGGCGGTGATGCCCTCGTTCAGTGCGCCCGTCAGCTTGAAGCCGACGACTTCGGGGATCAGCATCGACACGGGCTGGCCGAGCATCGCGGCCTCGGCCTCGATCCCGCCGACGCCCCAGCCGAGCACGCCGAGACCGTTGATCATCGTCGTGTGGCTGTCGGTGCCGACCAGCGTGTCCGGATAGGCGATCATCGTGCCGTCGCCGTGGTCGCCCGACGAGGCCGACGACCAGACGGCCTGGCCGATATATTCGAGGTTCACCTGATGGCAGATGCCGGTGCCGGGGGGGACGACCTGGAAATTGTCGAGCGCCTTGCTGCCCCACTTGAGGAACTCGTAGCGCTCGATGTTGCGCTCATATTCGAGGTCGACGTTGTCCTCGAACGCCTTGGGCGTACCGAACTCGTCGACCATCACCGAGTGATCGATGACGAGGTGGACGGGGACCTGCGGGTTGATCTTCTCGGGGTTGCCGCCGAGCTTGGTCATCGCATCGCGCATCGCGGCGAGATCGACGACGCAGGGCACGCCGGTGAAATCCTGCATCAACACGCGCGCCGGGCGATACTGGATCTCGCGGTCGCTGCGACGCTCCTTCTGCCAGTCGACGATCGCCTGGATGTCGTCGCGCGTGACGGTGACGCCGTCCTCGAAGCGCAGCAGGTTCTCGAGCAGCACCTTCATCGAGAAGGGCAGGCGGCTGATGTCGCCGAGCTGTTCGGAGGCCTTGGCGAGGCTGTAATAGTCGTACGACTTGCCGCCGGTCGAAAGGCTCGTGCGGGTCTTGAGGGTGTCCTGGCCGATGGCAGTCATAGGGGTCCTTCCCGTGGGCGTCGGGCCGCCGGGCGCCGAGGGGAAAGCGGCCTATGGGACCGCGGGGGCGCGTAGGGGACCGACCTGAATGCGGTTACTGCCGGGGCCTTAGCAAGGGGGGGCGGGCGGGGGAAGGGCGGGTTTTGATTGT
>NZ_JPJC01000224.1:10754-14317 GCF_000733135.1 Sphingomonas sp. FUKUSWIS1 | reverse complement strand
GCGGATATAGGCACCGCCCTGATGCATCGCCTGGAACAGCGCGCTCGTCTCCTCGGCCTGCAGCCGCCGGCCGATCATCGGCGCGCGTTCGGCACTGATATAGCCGAGCTGGATGTCGCGCTCGCTCCACACGCCGACCGCATTCGAATCATGCGGATTCTTCGGTTCGCGGCGCAACGTGACGCGGTCGCCCGGCGCACAGAGCAGGATTTCCATCCGCCGGTTGCTCCGGGTCTTGTCCGCATTGGGGAAGTCGATGCCGACGATCGAGGTGGTGATTTCGTCCATCGCGCGACGATGCGCGCGCCGGCGCGGCCGATCAAGCAGTGCGAATGGGGGGGGGCGAATCGGGGGCTTGCGAGAGGAGGAGGTGCCGATGGTGGGTCCGCCGGGGCTCGAACCCGGGACCTCTCGATTAAAAGTCGCTTGCTCTACCAACTGAGCTACGGACCCGTACATCGGCTGCGAGCCACTAGGGGCGCAGCCGCGGTCGGTCAACCTTGTGCGCGAGATGGCGGACGCTTTGCCCGGTCAGAGGGTCGCGCCAGCGCGGCGCGATACGCGCGAGCGGTGCCAGCACGAAGCCGCGGTCCCGGTAGGCGGCGTGCGGCACGGTCAGCCCCGGCCCCCGCCAAACGCCCCCCGACCACAGGATGATGTCGAGATCGATCACCCGCGATCCCCAGCGGCGCCCGCGCCGCCGCCCGAACGCGGTCTCGATTCGCTTTAGCCGCGCGAGCAGCACAGGCGGCGAGTCGCGCGTCTCGATCAGCGCGACCGCATTGGCATAGCGCCGGATCGACGGCCCGAGCGGTGCGCTCGCGATGATCGGCGACACGGCGACGACACCGCCGACCGCGGCCAGCGCGGCGCGGATCGTCGCGGCGGGCGCGCCGTGGATCCCGCGCCGATTCGAGCCGAGCGCGATCGCATAGGTTGTCCGCTCCATCCGACCCGCCTAACGCACCGCGATGAACTTCGCACCCTCCCCGCTGCCCGAAACCGAGCCGCCGCACGACTGTCCCAATTGCCCGCGCCTCGTCGCCTTCCGCAACGAACTGCGCGCCGAATTCCCGACCTGGTGGAACGCGCCCGTCCCCGCCTTCGGCGATCCCGACGCGTGGCTCGGCATCATCGGCCTCGCCCCCGGCAAGCACGGCGCCAACCGCACCGGCCGCCCGTTCACCGGCGATTTCGCGGGGCAATTGCTCTACGACACGCTCGGCAAGTTCGGGCTGGCAGACGGCGTCTTCGCGGCGAAACCCGATGACGGGCTGAAGCTCAACGGCGCGATCATCATCAACGCGGTCAAGTGCCTGCCGCCACAGAACAAGCCGACCCCCGAGGAAATCCGCACCTGCCGCCCGTTCGTCGAATCGCAGCTTGCCGAGCTGCCCAAGGCGCGGATCTTCATCGCACTCGGCCAGATCGCGCACCAGACCAGCGTCAAGCTGCTCGGCGGACGCCTGCCCAAGGCGAAGTTCGGCCATCTCGCCGAGCATGTCATGCCCGACGGCCGCATCCTGATCGATAGCTACCACTGCTCACGCTACAACCAGAACACCCGCGTCCTGACCCCCGAGATGTTCGAGGCAGTCTTCGCACGGGCGCTGGAATTGCGGCGCAGCATCGCCGCAGCATAAGCTGCGTCAGACGTCCGCGACGAGCCGCCCGTAAAGATCGGGGCGGCGGTCGCGGAAGAAGCCGAAGGCGGCGCGGTGGCGCTTGACGATGTCGAGGTCGATCGTCGCGGTGATCACGCCTTCGTCGTCGCGACCGAGTTCCGCCAGAATGTCGCCGCGCTCGTCGGCGATGAAGCTGGTGCCGTAGAAGGTCTGGCCATGCTCGACACCGACGCGGTTGGCGGCGACGATCGGGACGACGTTGCTGACCGCATGCCCGACCATCGCACGCCGCCACAGCCGCGCGGTGTCGAGGCTGGTGTCGTGCGGCTCGCTGCCGATCGCGGTCGGGTAGAACAGGACTTCGGCGCCCATCAGCATCATCGCGCGCGCGGTCTCGGGATACCATTGGTCCCAGCAGACGCCGACGCCGAGCGTCGAGCGGCCCTGCGCCGCGGCATGCGGCCAGACCTTGAAGCCGGTATTGCCGGGGCGGAAATAGAATTTTTCCTCATAGCCCGGGCCGTCGGGGATGTGGCTCTTGCGATAGACGCCCTGCACCTCGCCGTCGGGGCCGATCATCGCGAGGCTGTTATAGTGATGCGGGCCATCGGCCTCGAAGAAGCTGGTCGGGATGGTGACCTTGAGCGCCTCGGCGAGCGCCTGCATCGCGAGCACCGCCTTGTGCTCGCCGACGGGGGCGGCGTTGGCGAACAGGCCCTCGTCCTCGACACGGCAGAAATATTCGCCCTCGAACAATTCGGGCGGCAGGATCACCTGCGCACCACGCGCCGCGGCCTCGCGGACAAGGCGCGAGACGTTGGCGATGTTCTTGTCGATATCGGCAGTGAAGCCGAGCTGAAGCGCGGCGACGGTGATCTCGGTCATGCGAATTCCTATAGCGTCACGCCGAAGCGCGCCGCGATTGCGACGACCGCGAGATAGAGAAGGATCGTCAGGACGCAACCGGCAGCGAGCGAAAGCCAGAAGCCGACGCCGTGCCGCAACAGCACCGGGATCAGCAGGAACATCGGCAGCGAGGGCAGCACGTACCAGAAGGTCGCCTCGGC
The DNA here is from genome assembly GCF_000733135.1 of Sphingomonas sp. FUKUSWIS1. Lineage (NCBI taxonomy): Bacteria > Pseudomonadati > Pseudomonadota > Alphaproteobacteria > Sphingomonadales > Sphingomonadaceae > Sphingomonas > Sphingomonas sp. FUKUSWIS1. Next base: position 11,625 of record NZ_JPJC01000224.1, on the reverse strand, counting down.
ATGCGCGGCCAGCCGGACGCGGTCGCCGGTGTCGTGCCACAGCCAGATCATGCCGAGCACCGACAGCAGCGGCAGCGACGCGACGAGTGCCCCTGCCGCCGGACTACGCCGGGCAACCAGCGCGATCAGCGCGACGATGATCCCGGACAGGACCGCGCGGACCGCGAAGGCGAGCATCAGCCGGGGATTTGCTGGCTGATGCAGTGGAAGCTGCCGCCGCCGGTCAGGATATGGTCCGCACGCTGCCCGACGACCTGACGATCGGGGAAGATCGCCTGGATTGCCGCGACCGCGGCGTCGTCATTCTCCGCGCCGTAGAGCGGCACGACGACGGCGGCATTGCCGATGTAGAAGTTCATGTAGCTGGCGGGCACGATCTCCTCGTCGCGCAGCACGCGGCCGGGCGACGGGATGCTGACCACGGTCAGGCCGGCACGTTCCGCATCGCGCTTCGCCAGCTGATAGACCTGCCAGTTGGGGTCGTTCTCGGCTGCCTCGGGGATCGCCACGCGGCCCTCGCCGACGAAGCGTGCGAGGTTGTCGACATGGCCGTCGGTATGGTCGTTGACGAGCCCGTCGCCGAGCCACACGACTTGGCTGAAGCCGAGGTCGGACTTCAGCCGCGCCTCGATCCCCGCCTTGTCGAGGTCGGGGTTGCGGTTGCGGTTGAGCAGGCACTGCTCGGTCGTGACGACCACGCCGGTGCCGTCGCCATCGACCGCGCCGCCTTCGAGCACCCAGTCGAACGCCGCGAGCGTCTTGCCGCGGCTCTCGGCCAGACGGCGGCCGATCGTGTCGTCGCCGGGCAGGTCGTATTTGCCGCCCCAGCCGTTGAACACGAACTGGTGCGCGGTGCCGTCGCCGACGATGA
>NZ_JPJC01000224.1:8544-10629 GCF_000733135.1 Sphingomonas sp. FUKUSWIS1 | reverse complement strand
GCCGCCGTTGAGGAAGTATTCCAGCTCGTTGACGGTATCGATCCGGCACTTGGTCTGGAACGTCTCGCCGCAGCCGTCGGCATGGACTGCGGAGGCAAAGGCGACGACCTCGTCACGCGCGGGTTCGAGATCGTCGAGCCACAGATCGGCATGGCTCGGAAAGCCGATCCACACGGCCTTGTGATGCGCCCATTCGGCGGGCGGGGGGAGTGTCGTCACTTACTTGGCTCCTGCGCGATCTTTGTCGCGGATGTTGCGGAATTCGGCGGTCTTGTACCAGTTGGGCCACAGCCCGGTGTCGTCGGCGAGCTTGCGGCCGAGCCCGTAATAGATCGTCAGATCCTCGACTGCACCCGACCAGTCCCAATTGGCGTCATATTCGTCCGCGGGCTTGTGATAGCGGTTGGCGACATAGTCCTCGCGCGCGGCATGACCCGCCGCGGTGCCGCCGACGACGAGGTCCTCGCCGCTGCCGCCGTCAAGCATCGGCACGCCGAGCTTGGCGAAGCTGAAATGGTCCGAGCGATAATAGCCGCCGCGTTCGGGGTTGGCCTCGACGCCGATCACGCGGCCCTGCGCGGCGACGAACGGCTTGACCAGATCCTCGATCTCCGACTTGCCTGCCCCCGTCAGCACGAAGTCCTTCACGCGGCCGTCGACGTTCAGCACGTCCATGTTCACGCCGCCGACCGTCCGCGCGAGCGGATAGATGGGATGCTCGGCATAATAACGCGAGCCGAGCAGCCCCGATTCCTCCGCGGTCACCGCGAGGAACGCGAGCGAGCGCTTCGCCGGGCCGGCCTTCACATGCGCCCGTGCGAGCGCGATCAGCCCCGCGGTGCCCGTCGCATTGTCCGCGGCACCGTTGCAGATGTCATCGCCACCCACCGTGTCGCAGCGGCCGAGATGATCCCAATGCGCCGAATACAGCACGTAATCTTCCGGTGCGGTCGTCCCCGGCAGCACGCCGATGACGTTCTTCGACGCCTGGCGACGGATCGTGTTGGCAAAGCCCGTCGACAGCTTGAGGCCGAGCGGTACCGCCTTGAAGCCCTTCACCTTGGCGGCCGCGGCGAGCGCGGCATAGTCCTTGCCCGCACTCGCAAAGACGCGTTCGGCGGCAGGCTTCTGCATCCAGCCGATGACCTGCGACTGGTCGAGATGATCGCCCTTCTCGTCGAGCTCGAGCTGCGGCCCGGTCCAGGACGACTGCACCACCGCCCAGGGATAGGCTGCGGGTTCGGTGTCGTGGACGATGATCGCCGCGGCCGCGCCGTGCTTGGCCGCATTCTCGAACTTGTACGGCCAACGACCATACCAGGTCATCGCGCGGCCCTCGAACGGGCCTTCGCGGCCCATTGTCTGCCAGTCGGCGTCGTTGATGAGGATGACGACGGTCTTCCCCTTCACGTCGACGCCGGCATAATCGTCCCAGCCCTTTTCGGGCGCGGTGATCCCGTAGCCGACGAACACGACGTCGCTGTTCGTCACGGTCGACGTCGGCGCGACGCGGTAGGTGCCGGCGACCATGTCGGTGCGATAGGCGAGGCTGACGGGAGCGGTGCCGCCGGTGAAGACGAACGGCCGGACGTCCTTGGCGGTGATCTCGACCATCGGCACGTCCTGGGTCCAGCTGCCTTTGTTGCCGGGTTTCAGCCCGGCGGCCTCCATCTGCGCGACGAGATAGGCGACCGTCTTCGCCTCGCCCGGCGTGGTCGGCGCGCGGCCTTCATAGGCGTCCGATGACAGCGTCTGGGTGACGGTCTTGAGCGTTTCGACCGAGATGGCGGGCGCGGTCTGCGCCGAGGCGGCGGTGCCGAGAAGGAGCAAGGGCAGAAGGGCAGCGCGCATAGGGATCTCCCGAGTAAGTGCCGCGCGTTCTGGCAGCGTGCCCCCCGCCGCGCAAGGCATGCGCCACCCCCGCGGTGGTCGCCTCGGTCCCCGCCCCCGGTCTGGTGCAAATTGGACGAAAGTGCGCGTTTGTCATCGCGCGCGGCGTTGCTAGGTTACGTAGCGGGGCTTGGTTCGGGGGATAAGAATGCGGTTGCGATCGATGATGCGCGTGCGCGCGGGCATGGCGCTGTG
>NZ_JPJC01000224.1:0-8442 GCF_000733135.1 Sphingomonas sp. FUKUSWIS1 | reverse complement strand
CGGGCGCCGCGGACCCGGCCGGGCCGATGGCGGCGGCGTTCGGCGCGCGCGAGGCGGTCCAGCAGATGAGCCTGTCGCCCGACGGGACGCATGTCGCGATGATCGTACCCGTTCGCGGGCACGGTGCCGCGCTGCGGATCGCGAACATGACCACGGGCGAAGTGGCACAGCCGATCCTGTCCGCGGCGGGGGATCCCGAAACGCTGACCTCCTGTCGATGGGCCACCGACATCCGCGTGATCTGCCAGATCCGGACCGCGTCGAAGAGCAGTTTCGGGCTGATCGGCTTCAGCCGGACGGTCGCGATCAATCGCGACGGCAGCGCGATGAAGATGCTCAGCGCCCGCACCAACGACCGTTCGCTCGGCATGATGCAGGACGGCGGCAGCGTGATCGACTGGACCGCCGACGGCGTCGCCGGCGCTGTGCTGATGACGCGCAGCTTCGTGCCCGAGATGACGACCGGGATGCAGACTGCGAGCAGCGGCGAGGGCCTGGGAGTCGAACGGATCGACAGCGTCACGCTCGCACGGCGGACGATCGAGGCGCCGCGCGGGACGGCGGACGAGTATATCAGCGACGGTCGCGGCATGGTGCGGATCATGGGGCTGCGCAGCCGAAGCAACTCCGGCTACGAAACCGGGCGGACCGACTATCTGTACCGGAAGCCCGGCGATCGCGCCTGGTTGCCGCTGAGCCGGCTGGAGGGCGATCAGAACGGTACCGGGTTCAATCCCTATGCCGTCGATCCGGCGCTCAACATCGCCTATGGCTTTGACGACAAGGATGGCCGCCAGGCGCTGTTCAAGGTCGCGCTGGACGGCACGCTCAAGCGCGAGCTCGTGCTGGCCCACCCCGATGTCGATGTCGACGGCCTGATCCGCATCGGCCGGCAGAGCCGCGTGGTCGGCGCCACCTATGCGACCGATCGGCGCGAGGTGGCGTTCTTCGACCCTGCGCTGCGCGCGCTGGCGGCGTCGCTCAACGCGGCGCTGCCGGGGAAGCCGATCGTGACGTTCATCGATGCCAGTGCGGATGAGAACACGCTGCTGCTGTTCGCGGGCAGCGACGTCGATCCCGGCCGCTATTACCTGCTCGACCGCAAGACCCGGAAAATGGGCGAGGTGATGCCGGCGCGCGCGCAGCTCGCCGGCATCCCGCTCGGCAGCGTCAAGCCGATCAGCTTTCGCGCGGCCGACGGGACAATGATCCCGGGCTATCTGACGCTTCCCGCCGGCAGCAGCGGCAAGGGGTTGCCCGCGATCGTGATGCCGCATGGCGGGCCGGGTGCGCGCGACGAATGGGGGTTCGACTGGCTCCCGCAATTCTTCGCCGCGCGCGGCTTTGCCGTGCTTCAGCCCAATTTCCGCGGCTCGACCGGCTATGGCTCGGCCTGGTTCCAGAAAAACGGCTTCCAGTCGTGGCGCACCGCGATCGGCGATGTCGACGATGCCGGCCGTTGGCTGGTGACACAGGGAATTGCCGCGCCCGCCACGCTGGCGATCGTCGGCTGGTCCTATGGCGGCTATGCCGCGCTGCAATCGGCGGTCACCGAACCCGGGCTGTTCAAGGCGATCGTCGCGGTCGCGCCGGTGACCGATCTCGATGCATTTCGCGAGGAAGCGCGCGGGTTTACCAGTTATACGGTGGTCGACGCCTTTATTGGTCACGGTCCGCACGTTCAGGCGGGATCACCCGCGCGCCATGCCGACCGGATCACCGCGCCCGTCCTGATGTTCCACGGCGACCGCGACCGAAATGTCGGCATCGACGAATCGCGGCTGATGGCATCGAGGCTGAAGGGGGCGGGCGGCAAGGTCGAGCTCGTCGAATTCCCCGGTCTCGATCACCATCTGGACGACGATGGTGCGCGTACCCTGATGCTTGCCAAGGCGGATGCATTTCTCCGCAACGCGATGGGGATGTAGCGCAACGAAAAAGGGCGGCCCCGGAGGACCGCCCTTTTCCTTTTTCGAACCGCGCCGTGGCGGGGCCACGTCGTCGGACGTCGCCTGCGCGACGCCGGCCGGTCTCGCGTCGCTCGACTTAGCGCGAATAGAACTCGACGACGAGGTTCGGTTCCATCTTCACCGGGTAGGGCACTTCGTCGAGCGTGGGCACGCGCGTGAAGGTGACCTTGGCGGCGCCGTCGGTGGCGACATAGTCGGGGATCTCGCGCTCGGCGAGGGTCTGTGCTTCCATCACCAGCGCCATCTCCTGCGCCTTGGTGCCCAGCGTGATCTCGTCACCGACGAAGCAGCGACGCGATGCGACGTTGCACTTCACGCCGTTGACGCGGATGTGGCCGTGCGAAACGATCTGGCGGGCCGCGAAGATCGTCGGCGCGAACTTGGCGCGGTAGACGATCATGTCGAGACGCTGCTCGAGCAGGCCGATCAGGTTCTGGCTGGTATCGCCCTTCATGCGTGCGGCTTCGAAATAGCAGGCGCGGAACTGCTTCTCGGTCACGTCGCCGTAATAGCCCTTGAGCTTCTGCTTGGCGCGCAGCTGGATACCGAAGTCGCTGACCTTGCCCTTGCGGCGCTGGCCGTGCTGGCCGGGGCCGTATTCACGCTTGTTGACCGGCGACTTGGGGCGACCCCAGATGTTCTCGCCCATACGGCGATCGAGTTTGTACTTTGCGCTCTGACGCTTCGACATAGTATAACCTTTGCAAATGCAAACAACGTTGGTCCCGGTATCGCTCTGCTGGTCGTCATAGGACCCGAGGGTCCGGACAAGGCAGGGCCACCGCTTCACCGGGGTGCAGGGCCATTGCGAAGGCGGGCGCCTAGACGCCGCGCCTGCCAGAGTCAAGCTGGACAGCGTGCGGGCTGCTCGGCAAGAGGCGGCATGACCATCCTATCCGGCCCCGACTGTACCACCATGACCGAGGTCCGCGCGGGCGTCGACGCGCTCGACCGCGAGCTCGTCGCGCTGCTGGCCAGACGCTTTGCCTATATGGACGCCGCCGCGCGCATCAAGCCCGAGCGCGGCCATGTCCGCGACGAGGCGCGCAAGACTCAGGTGATCCAGAATGCGCGGGCCGAGGCCGCGCGGCTGGGGTTGCCGGACGCGGCGATCGCGGATCTGTGGGAGGGGCTGGTCGAGGCGTCGATCGCGTATGAGCTGGCGGCGTTCGACCGGCGCTAGAAGAACAGGCCTGCCTTTAACCAAGTCCGTCATTCCCGCGGAGGCGGGAACCCATAGTGGCAAAGTTTGGCCCATTGAGCGCCAGCGTTCGCCAGTATGTATCCCCGCCTTCGCGGGGATGACGGAATTCGGGTAGGCGCGCCTGCTCCCCTCACCCCCGCGGCTTCTTCCCCGCCAGCGACGACAGCACGCCGCGCATCGTGCGGATTTCCTGGCTCGACCAGCCGGGCTTGGTCAGCAGCGTGCGCAGCGTGCGGCGCGTCGTCTGGATCTTGTCGGGCGGATAGAAGAAGCCCGCGCCCATCAGCATTGTGTCGAGCTGGCCGATCATCCCGTCAAGCTCCTCCTGCGGCGCGGGCGGCATGATCGGGTTGATCGAGGGCTGGCTGAGCTCGCGCTCCGCGGTCAGCCCCTTCGACCATTCATAGGCGACCAGGATCACCGCCTGGGCGAGGTTGAGCGAGCCGAATTCGGGGTTGATCGGCACGGTGATGATCGTCCGCGCGACCGCGACGTCGTCGGTTTCGAGCCCTGAGCGCTCGGGTCCGAACAGGATGGCGGAGCGGCCGGGCGCGGCGTGGATCTCGGTCGCGGCCTGTTCGGGGGTCACGACAGGCTTGGTGACGCCGCGCTTGCGGACCGTTGTCGCGAAGACCTGTGCGCAGTCGGCGGTGGCGGCGGCGACGCTGTCATAGACCTTGGCGTTCTGCAGGACGATGTCGGCGCCGCTGGCGGCGGGGCCGGCCGACGGGTTGGGCCAGCCGTCGCGCGGGGAGACGAGGCGCATCTCGACGAGCCCGAAGTTGAGCATCGCGCGCGCGGCCTTGCCGATGTTTTCGCCGAGCTGGGGGCGGACTAGGATTATGACGGGGGGTGGGGTTGGGTCCGCCACGGTGCTTCGACTTCGCTCAGCACGAACGGGGGGAGGGAGTGAGGCATCAACGGCGGAGGGTGGTGCGGCACCCTCCTCTTCCTCCGTTCGCCCTGAGCGAAGTCGAAGGGCACGCTCCCGCGGGGGGATCGCCGCATCGTGCAGATCCGCCCAATCGCCACGCGAGAGCGCTTCCTTCTTGCGCCGCGACCAGCCCTTGACCTGGAACTCGGCCGCGAGGGCCTCGTGTCGGGACGGGAAGTCCTGGCTCCACATCAGCGTCACGGGGCGGCGCGTCTGCGTGTAGCCAGCCACCTCGCCGAGGTTGTGCTGGCCGATCCGGCGTTCGAGATCGTCCGTATGTCCGGTGTAATAACTGTCGTCGGCGCAGCGCACCATATAGGCCCAGAATGTCATGGCCGGGGCTTACGCGGTGGCGTGGTGGTCAAACAAGTCCTTCGACTTCGCTCAGGACGAACGGGGTGGGGGTGGTGCGCGTCTCGACGAGCGCGCGGGCTCTCGGGGCCGGGTGGCCCGCAGGACCTCGCCCCCTTCCGTTCGCCCTGAGCGAAGTCGAAGGGCCCCCGCCAGGGAAACGACCGACGGTCAGATCACTCCGCCCGCCCGACCTCCTCGACACTCCCGGCAAATGCCTCGAAGTCCTTCGCCTCGCTGAAGTCGCGGTACACGCTAGCGAACCGGATATACGCGACCGAATCGAGCCCCTTGAGCCCGTCCATCACCATCTCGCCAATCCGCTTCGACGTGACGTCGTTCTCGCCGAGCGTCTCGAGCCGGCGCTGGATCCCGCTGACGAGCTTGTCGATCCGTCCCGGCTCGATCGCGCGTTTGCGCGTCGCGATCGAGAGCGAGCGGAGCAGCTTCTCGCGGTCGAACGGCTCCCGGCGCCCCTCGCTTTTCAGCACGAACAACTCGCGCAGCTGGATGCGCTCGAACGTCGTGAAACGCGCGGCGCAGCCTTCGCATTGGCGCCGGCGCCGGATTGCCGCCCCGTCTTCGGTGGGGCGGCTGTCCTTGACCTGGCTGTCTTCATGTCCGCAAAAGGGGCAGCGCATTCAGACCTTCTTCTTGCCCTTGTAATAGGCATAGCCCGCGCCCGCGAGCGCGCCGAAGATCGGGCCGATCACCGGCACCGGAATCGCGACGACCGCGCCGAGCGCGCTCCACTTGGCCATGCTCTTGCCGAGGCCGGGGGTCGCCTTGATGTCGTTCTGGATGTCATCGATCTTCGACATGCTCGTTATCCTTGATAGATGGGGAAGCGCGCGCACAGCGTGCGAACACGTGCCCGAACGTCCGCCTCGACCTGCGGGTCCCCATGCTCGCCCTTTTTCGCGAGCCCGTCCAGCACGTCGGCGACCATGTTGCCGATCTCGCGGAATTCGGCCGGACCGAAGCCGCGCGTCGTGCCGGCAGGGGTGCCGACGCGGATGCCGCTGGTCTTCATCGGCGGGAGCGGATCGTTGGGGATGCCGTTCTTGTTGCAGGTGATCCCTGCACGCTCGAGCGCCTCGTCCGCGTCGCGACCGGTGATGCCGAGCGGGGTGAGGTCGATCAGCGCGAGATGCGTGTCGGTGCCGCCTGAGACGACGTCCGAGCCGCGCTCCTTGAGCGTCGCCGCCAGCACCTTCGCATTCTCGACGACGGCGGCGATATAGCTCTTGAAGTCGGGCTGGAGCGCCTCGCCGAACGCGACCGCCTTGGCTGCGATCACGTGCATCAGCGGCCCGCCCTGAAGCCCCGGGAACACCGCCGAGTTGATCTTCTTCGCGATGGCCTCGTCGTTGGTCATGATCATGCCGCCGCGCGGACCGCGCAGCGTCTTGTGCGTGGTCGTGGTCACGACATGCGCATGGCCGAACGGCGTCGGGTGAAGCCCCGCCGCGACGATGCCTGCGAAATGCGCCATGTCGACCATGAAATAGGCGCCGACCTTGTCCGCGATGGCGCGGAAACGGGCGAAATCGATGACGCGCGGATAGGCCGAGCCGCCCGCGATGATCAGCTTCGGCTGATGCTCGACCGCCAGCGCCTCGACCTGGTCATAGTCGATCAGGTGCGTGGTGGCGTCGACGCCGTACTGAATCGCGTTGAACCACTTGCCCGACTGGGCGGGCTTGGCGCCGTGGGTCAGGTGGCCGCCGGCGTCGAGGCTCATGCCGAGGATCGTGTCGCCGGGCTTGACCAAAGCGAGCATCACCGCGCCGTTCGCCTGCGCGCCCGAATGCGGCTGGACGTTGACAAAGCCGCAACCGAAGATCTGCTTGGCGCGCTCGATCGCGAGCGTCTCGACCGTGTCCGACGGCGCGCAGCCCTGGTAATAGCGCTTGCCCGGATAGCCTTCGGCATATTTGTTGGTGAAGACCGAGCCCTGCGCCTCGAGCACCGCCTTGGAGACGATGTTCTCGGATGCGATCAGCTCGATCTGGGTCTGCTCGCGCTCGAGCTCCGCCTCGACGCCGGCGAAGACGGCGGCATCGGCATCGGCGAGGCCGCGGGTGAAGAAGCCGTCCGGCTGGACGTCATGGAGCGTGTTGGGCTGGGTGCTCATGCGGGGACCTTTGCGGAAGTCCGGTCGACGGCGGAGAGCTTGTCGACACGGTGTTGATGACGGCCGCCGGCGAAATCGGCGGACAGGAAGGCGTCTACGCACGCTTTTGCCATTTCCTCGCCGATCAGGCGGGCGCCCATCGCGATGGCATTGGCGTCGTTGTGGATCCGCGCGAGGCTCGCCGACAGCGGCTCGGAGACGAGCGCGCAGCGGCAGGCGGGATTGCGATTGGCGGCGATCGAGATGCCGATGCCCGAGCCGCACAGCGCAATGCCGCGCTCGGCGCGACCGTCGTCGATCGCGGCGGCCAGCGCATAGCCGTAATCGGGATAATCGACGCTCGCGGTGCCCTCGGGGCCGAGATCGAGCACGTCGTGCCCGGCCTCGCGCAGCCACGCGGTCAGCACCGCTTTCAACGAAACGGCGGCATGGTCGGACGCGATGGCGATGCGCACCTGGCGTATTCCTGTGATCGGGATCGGGTGCCCAGCCCTTTACCGAGCCGAGCCGGGATTTGCCACACCTGTTCGCGAAGGCGGCGCATAGAGCCTGACGATCCCCCGCCGCCAGGGGGAGGATTGCAATGACCGCCCTGCCGCCTGCAAAGAGATCCCCATGAAAGCTCTCGCCCTAACCGCCGCCCTTGCCGCCCTCGTCCTCGCCGCCTGTTCCGGACCGGCACCCGAGACGCGCGGCGATGCGAGCATGACGTCGGCGGGCGCAACCGAGACGACGCGCCCCGAAAAGGTCGTCGCAGAACCGACGCGCGACCTGTCGGGGCGGTGGATCGGCGTCGAGGGCATGGTCCTCGACGTGACGCCGGCGGGTGAACCGGGGCAGTTCCGGCTCGCGATGCAGTGGGATCTCGACCACAAGGGGGTGTTCGATGCGCGCGCGGTCGGCGACACGATCGTCTTCACGCGCGACGGGGTGCGCGAGATCCTGCGGCCGACGAACGGCGACGCGACGGGTCTGAAATATCTGGCCGGCAAGACCGACTGCCTGACGGTCAAGACGGGCGAAGGCTATTGTCGCCGCGGATCAACGCGCTAGTGTCGGTCGCGTGACCCTGTCCAAGCCCCAGGCGGATGCCGCCCGCGCCCATCTCTCGAGTGTCCTGATCCGGACCGGCGAGGAAGACCGTGACGCCTTTCGCGAGCTTTATGCGCTGACCCAGGCGAAGCTTTTCGGGATCACCCTGCGTATCTGTGGCAATGCTCAAGCCGCGGAGGATGTGCTGCACGACGTCTATCTCACGATCTGGAAGCGCGCCGGCGGCTGGGAACCCGGTCGTGCGAGCCCGATCACCTGGCTGGCGACGATCGCGCGCAATCGTGCGATCGACTGGCAGCGCGCACAGGGCGTCCGCCGCGCCTCGCCGATCGACGATGCACCGGACATTGCCGACCCGCAGCCGAGCGCCGAGGCCTTGCTGCTCGACGACGAGGCGACGCGGCGGTTGCACGCCTGTCTCGAGGGTCTGGAGCAGCAGCAGCGCGACGTGATCCGGACCGCGTTCTTCGATGGCGTGACCTATGCCGAGCTCGCGCTGCGTCGCGCGGTGCCGCTCGGGACGATGAAGAGCTGGGTGCGGCGCGGGCTGGCCCGATTGAAGGATTGCCTCGGTGGCTGATCGTGATCCGCTTGCGGGCGAATTCGCCCTGGGCCTGCTCGAGGGCGACGAGCGGGCGGCGGCGGTGCGCCGCCTGCTCGCCGAACCCGGTTTCGCCGCCGATGTGGAATGGTGGCGCACGCAGTTCGCGGCGCTGTTCGACCTGTGGCCCGAGCATGACGCGCCACCGCAGCTCGCGGCGCGGGTCGAGACGAGTCTCGACGCCCTCACCCG
>NZ_JPJC01000223.1:11013-16149 GCF_000733135.1 Sphingomonas sp. FUKUSWIS1 | reverse complement strand
CTGTCCCATACCGCTTCCTTCCATTCCAACGAAAGGATCGCACCATCAAACCGTGGGATCAAACACCTAGTTCAATATGCTCCTTCTTGTTCGGCGGCGCGCGACGACTAGGATCGGGCCATGTCGATTGAAACTCGCCTACGTCAGCCACTAACGCTCGCTGCGCTGTGTTCCATTGCGCTGTTGGTATCACTGGCAGCGTTGGCGACGGCGTTCATCCTAAGCCTTGCGAGTGCGGGACGGAACTTTGACCGCGCCGGAATCGCGCAGGCGCAGCTTGCGGCCGTGTCGCGGATCGAAACGCTGGCAAACACCGGGGACGCTGCGGCGCTGCGCCCGCATCTCCACGCCTATGCACGATTGATCCGCACCGAGACGGCGCTGTTACCTACCGCTTCCGCCGAACACGCAGCGCAGGTGCGTGAGGCGGTGGATGCGGACCATCTCGCTGTGCTGGCCGGCGATCCGAAGCGGCGCGGCGAACTCGCGGACCTGGTCTCCCGCATCGTCGCACGGGAACGCACAGAAGCCGCGCGGATCGGCGCGGACATGATCCGGCTGCGGGCGCGAACGACGATCCTGGCCGTGCTACTCGTGCTGGTGGCAGGCGGATCAGCGTTGCTGGGAGCGTTGGGGTTGATCGCAGCCAATCGCCAGCTCGCCAATGAAGTTTCGGAGAAGACGGCGGAACTTGCCATGATCGATCAATCGCGTCGGCTGTTCTTTGCAAAAGCCAGCCATGAAATGCGGACTCCGATCACCGTGATGCGGGGAGAAGCGGAAGTAGCGCTGGCCGATTTCGCTGCCGAGCCACGTGCACTGCGCGAGGCGCTCGGGCACGTCGTCGCTAATGCCGAGTTTCTCGAACACCGGATCGCTGAATTGCTAGCCTTGGCGCGCGCGGATGACGGTCAGCTTCAACTCGCGCGCGAGCTGATCGATCTGGCGACGCTGGTAGAGGGGGCGGGCGACGCCGCACGTGGTTATGCGCGCTCGGCCGAGGTAGCGCTGGCGGTCGAGACTATGGTGCCGCCGCTGACTGTGCGGGGCGACGCGCGGTGGCTGCAACAGGCGGTGCTTGCAATCGTCGATAACGCGGTAAAGTTTTCGCCATTCGGGGGAACCGTTACCGTACGGCTCACGACCAATGATGATGCGGCGCGGATCGATGTGGTGGATCAGGGATCGGGCGTGGCGGACGAGGCTTTGCCGCGGATCTTCGACGCCTATTACCAGGGGGATGCGGGGCGATCGCGGGGCGGCACCGGGCTCGGCCTGTCACTCGCGCGGTGGGTCGTCGAGCAGCATGACGGATCGATCCATGCCGCCAACGCGCTCGCCAATGGCCTGAGCGTCGGCTGTACCGTGACGATCGACCTTCCCTTGGTACCAGTATGAAGATCCTGTTGGTCGAGGACGATGCCGGCATCGGCCGTTTCGTCAGCCGCGGACTGACCGCGCGCGGGTATGAGGTTGCCTGGGAACGCGCGGCGCGGGAGGTGCCGACGATGCTGCGAACCGGCGGATTTGCCGCCGCACTGCTCGACGTGGGCCTTCCCGACCGTGACGGGATGGACCTTTGCCGGGCCCTGCGTGAAGACGGGATCCGGGTGCCGATCCTGATGTTGACGGCGCGAGGAACGTTACAGGACCGGCTCGACGGGTTCGACAGCGGGGCGGACGATTATCTCCCCAAGCCGTTCGCATTCGAAGAACTCGTCGCGCGACTGGCGGCGATCGTCCGTCGGGGAGCGGACGCCGCACCGCCGCCAATGCGCTACGCCAATCTCGCGCTCGACCCGATTTCGCGGCATGCGCTGGTCGACGACCGCCCGCTCGCGCTAAGCCGGCGTGAGTTCGACCTGCTGCAGCGGCTCGTCGCGGCCAATGGCGGCACTGCGACACGAGTGGCGCTGGCCGCTGCTGTCTGGGGCGCAGATGCCGGGATCAGCGACAACGCGCTCGACGTCTATATCGGCTATCTTCGCCGCCGACTGAGCGAACTTCGCGGAGCGCCGGCGATCGAGACACTGCGCGGTCGTGGCTTCCGGCTAGTGCCATCGACCAAGGTATGACGTAACCTGAGACCGATCTCAGGCAAGTGTCGATCAGCCAAGTTATCGTTTCCTCAGCGACGCAGATCGCAGGCGTTGGGGGGATGCAGCATGAAGACCCGTTTCCGTTGGCTGGCCGGTGTCGCCCTGATTGTCATGCCGGCCGCTGGCCACGCGCAGCCGCAAACGCAGACAGGCCTCTCCCCCGAAATCATCGTGACTGCGACCCCGCTGTCCGACGTCGGCGAAGGGACGCTGCCCTTCCCCGCACAGACCACCAGCGACGAGGAGATCGAGGCCGCGCACGCGACCGACATCACCGACTATCTGAAGCGAATGGCGGGCGGCGTGTTCGTCAACGACATCCAGAACAACCCGTTGCAGCCCGATATAAACTATCGCGGCTTCACCGCATCGCCGCTGCTCGGCACGCCGCAGGGGCTGTCGGTCTATGTCGACGGCGTCCGCGTCAACCAACCGTTCGGCGACGTCGTCAGTTGGGACCTTATCCCCAAATCCGCAATCCGTTCGATGACTCTGGTGCCAGGATCAAACCCGCTGTTCGGGCGTAATTCGCTGGGTGGTGCGATCTCTGTCCGGACCAAGGATGGCAAATCCGACCCCGGTGTCGAGATCGAGGCGAGCTATGGATCATTCGATCGCCGTACCGTCGAGGTGCAGGCCGGCGGCAATGCCGACAGCGGTTTCAACTGGTTCCTGAGTAGCGATTATTTTGCCGAGGACGGCTGGCGCGATGTCTCGCGGTCGGAGGCGGGGCAGGCATTCGGCAAGCTTGGCTGGTCTGATACGAAAACCAACGTCGCGCTGTCGGGAAGCTATGCGAAGACCGACCTCAACGGCAACGGGCTACAGGACCAGCGCCTGCTCGAACGTGATCGGTCCAGCGTCTACACCTATCCCGACACTACCCGGAACACCGCGTACCTGATCAACCTCACGGGCGACCACCGGTTTTCCGACGTTCTCTCCTTTGCCGGCAACGCATTTTTCCGCAGCATCAGGACGCGCACGTTCAACGGCGACATCAACGACGATGCACTCGGCGAGAACCTGTATCAACCCAGCGCCGCCGAGCGCGCCGCACTGACCGTGGCCGGATATAGCGGCTTCCCGGTCGCGGGCGAGACGCAGGCCAACACCCCCTTCCCCAGATGGCGCTGCATCGCCAACGTGCTGCTGAACAGCGAGCCGAACGAGAAGTGCAACGGGCTCGCCAACCGTTCGAACACACGACAGCGCGAGTTCGGCGCGACCGGTGAGCTGACGCTGAAGACGCCAGTCGGGGGCGGTTTCAACGCGCTGACGGTAGGCGCGAGCTACGTCAACGGTCGCTCGGTGTTCGTCCAATCGTCGCAATTCGGCTATCTCACGCCCGACCGCGGCATCGTCCCGGTTATCGGCGCGGGCGCGTTCGCAGATGGGACGCAGGACTCCGAACACGCATTCGATGCGCGCGTCGACCTGACCGGCCGCACGACCACGCTCAGCGCCTATGCGCTCGATGCGTTCGACGTCAGCCGGACGCTGCATGTCGACCTGTCCGCGCGCTATGACCACACCGTCGTCCATAACCGCGATGGGCTTCAACCCGGTGGCGGTACCGGATCGCTCGACGGCGACCACAAGTTCGACCGCGTGAACCCGGCGATCGCGCTGCGCTGGAGTCCGACCGAGACCTTCGCGATCGATGCGGCGCTCGCCCAGACCAGCCGTGCGCCATCGGCGATCGAACTTGGCTGCGCGGACCCCGAGAGCCCCTGCCGCCTGCCCAACGCCTTGGCGGGCGATCCGCCGCTCGACCAGGTCGTTGCGCGCACCGTCGAGACGGGCATCAACGCCGACCTCCACGGTATCGCGCTGCGTCTCGGCGCATTCCGCACTGTCAGTCGGAACGACATCCTGTTCGTTGCCGACGATACCGCGGGCTTCGGCTATTTTCGCAATTTCGGGAAAACTCGCCGCCAGGGTATCGACGTCGATCTCGCCGGCGATGTCGGCCCGGTTCACCTGACCGGCCACTACACGCTGCTCGACGCGACCTATCGCAATGGCGAGACCGTCGACGGCTCGGGCAACAGTTCGAGCGAGCACGTCGCGCCCGGATTCGAAGGCGAGATCGACATCGAGAAGGGTGATCGCGTCCCACTGATCCCGCGACACATCTTGAAGGCCGGCGCACGCTGGAAACCGGTAGAGATGCTATCGCTCAGTGCCGACATGATTGCGATTTCGGGCGTGTATGCGCGCGGCAACGAGAACAACGAGCATGAGCCCGACGGGGTGTACTACCTCGGCGAGGGCAAGACCGACGCGTATGCGGTCGTCAATTTTGGCGCGGAGATCCGCCCGGCCCGCCAGTTGACGATCTTCGCACAGCTCAACAACGCGTTCGACAAGCGCTATGCGACCGCCGCGCAACTGGGCGCGACCGGGTTCGATGCGAGCGGCAACTTCGTCGCGCGACCGTTTGCCGGGCCGGTGATCGACGGCGAACGGCCATTAGCGTCGTCGACCTTCTATGCACCGGGTGCCCCACGCTCGATCCAGGTCGGCGCCAAAGTGCGGTTCTGAGGTCTTGGTCGGCGCTCGTCTTGTGCGAGAAAACAGCATGTCTCCCCGCGAAAGCGAGGTTCCAGACTGGGCTCTCGCCTTCGCGGCACAACAAAGCCGTGCAAGCTGTATCTCGACCGGACGAGGGCAGAACGCTAGGCTCGCTTGCCCACCAGTGGCAGCGATCGTTCCTCAAGACCCGGATAGAAGTGCGACACCGACCGCTGTAGCTCATAGCGCGCGGCCTTCATCGCAGCGAAGCGTGGCGGGATCGCGATCTCGCCGGCTTCGACTGGATCTAATCCAGCCTGGATCGCGTCGGTCAACGCCATATCGATCCAGTCTATCCAGTCGCGGGTCTGGTCGATCGCGGCGTGCGGCGTAGAATCGATCGGCCCATGGCCGGGAATCACCCGGAGCTGTCCCAACCCCTTCAGCGTATCGAGCGACGTACGCCAGTGCGGCAGGTCGGCATGCGGCGTCGATGGCGCACGATCGTGGAACACCAGAT
>NZ_JPJC01000223.1:7281-10869 GCF_000733135.1 Sphingomonas sp. FUKUSWIS1 | reverse complement strand
CCAGGAGCCGGAGCGTGCGGCCGCCGATCGTCTCGCTGGGCGTAGCGATCACATGACCGGGGATGTGCAGCTCGGTCCCGCGCATCCAGTCGCCCAGCAGGCGGTACATGCCATCCGAAAAGCCCGGCCCTTCGCTTTTGAGCTCGGCGATCAGCGCGGGTGTCCCGGCGATCTGCGGAGGCTGGAACGCGGCATCACCGTAGGTGTGATCGGGGTGAAGATGGGTCAGATAGACGCGCGCGACAGGCTTGCCGGTCAGCTTTTTTGCAAGCGCGGTCAGATCGGTACCATAGCGCAGCGACGGACCCGCATCGACCAGCACTGCGCCGTCCGCGGTATCAAGGATCGTGACGTTGGCGATCGCGCCGCCATTGCCCATCAGGATCGCGTCGTCGGCGCCGCGCACCACCCAGATGCCATCGGCGACGACCTCCGGTTTCAGGCCATATCGAAACGCGGCTGCCACGACCGGCATTGCTGCAACGCTCGCCAGGCAGCCGCCGACGAATGCTCGTCGGTGAATCAGCGACCTGCTCCCTGCACTGCTGCATTCACCGTTGCTGCGGTCAAGGTGCCGGCGTATTCGATGCCGTTGGTGTCACGGCCGTCGAACGAGACCGACTCGCCTGGCTTGATCTTGGGCATGAGCGTCAGGACCGGATCCTCGGCAACCGACGCCTGCATATGAACCGTGCCGATCGCGCTGCCGCCCGAGGACGTGACCTTTATCTGTTCGAGATAATAGGCCGGGATATTGTCGACGAAGCCGGTGTCCATCGGATGCCGGAACGACAGCATGATACGCGCAGCACCGGCACTTTCCCAAAGCCGCCCGCGGGACTCGCCGAGATGCTGCGCCCAGTCGCCCTTGACGCGGCTGACCGGTGGTGCCGAACAGCCGCCGCCCGCCGCGTCGATCCAGCCACCCGAGACGAGCCAGCTGCCGTCCTTCAGCTGTACCGCTCCGCGCACCGGCGTGCGCTGATCGAGCTTGATCCGGGTCGCGATGAACGGCTCGGCATTCGCCAGAGTGAAATCGATCGATTGCTGGATCGGGTTCATATCGGCGAAGATCACGATCCGCATGACGTCGGGTATACCGCGCGCATCGACCTGGACCGGAAAGGAGCGCTGATTTTCCGCGATCTTCGGAAAGTCGACCTTCACTCGCGGATCGAACCGGACGACCGCGTTTTCGCCGAACACCTGCTTGCCGACATAACCGAACATCGGCGAGCCGAGCTGGTCCTTCGGCAGCGCCGCACCGGCGGTGGCAGAAAAGGCCGAAAGGCCGGCGAGCAAGATGCTAAGTGTCTTCATACCTTGGTAGAAAGGTACGCACGAGAGGGATGCGCTACAATCCGACTTTGGGAGGAGAGCCGCGGTGATTCGTATCTTGGTTTTCGCGGTCGCAGTCGCTGCGCAAACGGTCGCTCCTCGCTCCGATATCGACGCCACGACCGGATACCGCACCGCGCATTACCGCGCGATCGTTCCGACCGCCCCCGAGCGCGTACCAAGGATCGATACGACGACCGTGGCGCGGCTGCGCACGAAGAAGCGCGCCATCCTGATCGACGTGATGCCGGCCGAGGGTGGCGTACGCGATGCGGCGACGGGCGTCTGGCGGCTGGCCAAGCCGCGTCCGAGCATCGCTGGGGCGCACTGGTTTCCCGAAGCGGGGCGCGGGGTGGTTGATCCCGGCATCGCGGCATGGTTCGAAACGGGCGTCGCATCGCTTCGCGGCAAGCGCGATTCGCGTCCGCTGATCGTGTTCTGCCTCGCCGACTGCTGGATGAGCTGGAACGCCTCGCGCCGGTTGGCGAAGGCGGGGTACGGGCATGTCTATTGGTATGCGGACGGTACCGATGGTTGGAGCGAAAGCGGGCGACCGCTGGTCGATGCGGTGCCGTTCGGACGTGAATAGCGCATCCTCGAGGGGTGGGATGGGTAGGTATGGGGCAGGCGCAATCCCGTCACGAACCTACCCATCCCGGGCTACTCCCTTCGCTGGGGAGGGGTAAAGACGTCACCCGGTAAGGCGTTGCGCCGCGGGGCTTATCGTCGTGAAGTTCGGAACATCGCCGAACACCTCTGCTGCTACCGGCGCTGACATCGCCGCATCGCGCACGGCCCCATCGGTGAAGGTCAGTACCGCCACCGCGACGGCAGCCGGCGCATCGTCGTCGGGAAACAACGCCAACGCATCGGTCAGGCCTAGCGGTCCCCATTTCTCCTTCACGAGCGGCATGTGCGTGTCCGTGTAATAGGCGCGATCGAAGCGTGCGCCTTCAGTGACGGGATAGCTGACGAGCAGGATACCGGCCATCTTACTTCGCCTGTGCGAGTGCGGCGGCCATGCGCTTGCCGGCCAATCCAGGGACCTTCACCGCCTTGGCCGCGGCAAGGTTCGCGGAGGGGCCGTTGCCGACCTGGACGACCGCGACCATGCCCATCGCGTAATGGGGCTTGCACTTGATGCCGTAGATGCCCGGCTTGGTGACGGGGAGAACGAACTCCTTGTTCATCAGCCCCGAACTCGGTGCGACCCCGTCAGGCAGCATCGTCGGGATCGTCTCGGCGTTGTGGCTCGGGTTGGTCGGGACGAAGTGGATCACGTCGCCCGGCTGCGCCTTGATGAAAGATGGCTCGAACACCATCATGCCCCCCTGCCCGCTGGTCTTCATATGGACGGTGACGTCCTTGGCGGATGCGGGTGCCGCCGCGAAAACGACGGTTGCCGCCAGTGATGCGATGATAAGCTTCATGCGATACTCTCCTGAAACGCGCGCGGCTCGACCCGCGATTGCCGTCCCCTCACGCACGCTGCGGCACGATCCCGCAATTGCCCTTTGGTGCAATGGCGCGTGCGCCGCAGCAGGTCGATGGTCGCTGCAAGCCACAGATACGTCCGCCACCACTGACGCGCGGGCGAATTGTACCGAGGAGGGATTATCATGCTGCAGCAGGCACTCGACCAGTTGAAGGGCCAGATCGCGATCCGATCGAAATACGACAATTACATCGGTGGCGAGTGGGTCGCGCCGACCAAGGGGCAGTATTTCGACAACCCTTCCCCCGTCACCGGCAAGACGGTGTGCCAGGTCGCGCGCGGCACCGCCGAGGACATCGAGCTGGCGCTCGACGCCGCGCACGCCGCTAAAGACGCCTGGGGCAAGAGCAGCCCGGCCGAGAGGGCCAACATCCTCAACAAGATCGCCGACCGGATGGAGGAAAAGCTCGATCTGCTCGCAATGGTCGAGACGATCGACAACGGCAAGCCGATCCGCGAGACGACCAACGCCGATATCCCGCTCGCAATCGACCATTTCCGCTATTTTGCCGGCTGCGTCCGCGCGCAGGAAGGCGGCATTTCCGAGATCGACCACGATACGATCGCCTATCATTTTCACGAGCCGCTGGGCGTCGTCGGCCAGATCATCCCGTGGAACTTCCCGATCCTGATGGCGGTGTGGAAGCTCGCACCTGCGCTGGGTGCCGGCAACTGCGTCGTGCTGAAACCCGCCGAGCAGACGCCGATGTCGATCATGGTGCTGATGGACGTGATCGGCGACCTGCTGCCACCGG
>NZ_JPJC01000223.1:0-7175 GCF_000733135.1 Sphingomonas sp. FUKUSWIS1 | reverse complement strand
GTCGAGGCGGGCAAGCCGCTCGCGCAGAACAAGCGCATCGCAAAGATCGCGTTCACCGGCGAGACGACCACCGGCCGCCTGATCATGCAATATGCGACGGAGAACCTGATCCCCGTTACGCTCGAACTCGGCGGCAAGTCGCCCAACATCTTCTTCGCCGACGTGATGGACGCCGACGACGATTATTTCGACAAGTGTCTCGAAGGCTTCGCGATGTTCGCGCTCAATCAGGGCGAGGTCTGCACCTGCCCGAGCCGCGTGCTGATCCAGGAATCGATCTACGAAAAGTTCATCGCGCGCGCGATCGAGCGGGTGAAGGCGATCAAAATGGGCTCGCCGCTCGATCCCTCTACGATGATCGGCGCGCAGGCGTCGAACGACCAGCTCGAGAAGATCCTGTCGTACATCGATATCGGCAAGGCGGAAGGTGCCAAGATTCTGACTGGCGGCGAACGCGCGCAGCACGACGGCGAGTTCTCCGACGGGTATTACATGGAGCCCACGATCATCGAGGGTAACAACAGGATGCGCGTCTTCCAGGAAGAGATCTTCGGACCCGTCGTCGCGGTGACGACCTTCAAGGACGAAGCCGACGCGCTCGCGATCGCCAACGACACGCTCTACGGCCTCGGCGCCGGCGTCTGGTCGCGCAACGGCACGACCGCCTACCGGATGGGCCGCGGTATCCAGGCCGGGCGCGTATGGACCAACTGCTACCACCTCTACCCTGCGCATGCCGCATTCGGTGGCTACAAGCAGTCGGGCATCGGCCGCGAGAACCACAAGATGATGCTCGATCACTATCAGCAGACCAAGTGCCTGCTGGTCAGCTATTCGGCCAAGGCGCTTGGCTTCTTCTGATACAGCTTCTGGTACGCACGCGAGATCGGATCCCCTTTCTCCCATGATCTCGCGACCGCACTGCGGCGGGCCTCAGGGTCCGCCGCATTTTTCCGTTTTCAAGGCTGGCTCCATGACCTTTGCTACGCTCGCCCCGCCCCGGATCCTGTCCACCGCCGCTGCCGATGCGCTGATAGCGAAGCTTGCCGCGCAGCACGGCCCACTGATGTTTCACCAGTCCGGCGGCTGCTGCGATGGGTCGGCGCCGATGTGCTATCCGGCAGAAGAATTCCGCGTCGGAACGCAGGACATCCTGCTCGGGCGGATCGCGCCCGGCACGGCGGAAGGTGGCGTCCCCGTCTGGATCGGCGCCGCGCAATTCGACTATTGGCGGCATACCCAGGTGACGATCGACGTCGTCCCGGGGCGCGGCGCGGGGTTCTCGCTCGAAGGACCTGAGGGACTGCGCTTCATGATCCGCAGCCGCGTCTTTACCGACGCCGAAGTCGATGCGCTCGACGCGGCCGGCCCGCCCGAGCGTGGCGCCTGACCCGGTCGATCGGCGGATGACGGGACTGCCCAAGCATGACATGATCGCGGCGATGTTCGTTCCGCCTCACCCTTCGCGTGCACCGTCCTCACCGATCCGTGTCGCCGCGACCCGCGTGACCGATCCCGAACTGGCGATCCGCGATCTGTTCGGTCGGCTCGATCTGCCCGAACTCGCTGGCATCGTCCTGTTCTGTTCGAGCCGATACCCGCTCGACGCATTGGCCGAAGCGATCGGCAGCCGTGCCGAGGGTCTGACGATCGTCGGTTGTACGTCGTCCGGCGAGATCACGCCGGACGGATTGGACGAGGGCACGATCACCGCGATCGGCTTTCCCGCGAGCGATTTCCGATTGAGCGCGACCTGTTTCGAGAATCTCGACACGTTCGATGCGCGCGTCGCACAGCAGACGGTGCGCTCGATGGTCGCCACCGCGGCGCTGCCAGGACCGCAACTGGGCGACACGCCAAGCCACGCCGCGATCTTCCTGGTCGACGGGCTTTCGCATCGCGAAGAGATGCTGACGCTGACGTTGCAGGATGCGCTGGGCGAGGTGCCGCTGATCGGCGGCTCGTCGGGCGATGGCCTCGATTTCCGCGAGACGTTCGTGTTCTACGAAGGGCAGTTTCGCCGCGACGCCGCGATCGTCGCAATCCTGTCGTCGTCGCGACGCATGAAGGTGTTTCGTGCGCAGCATTACGGCCCGGGCGGCGTCAAGATGGTCATCACCGTCGCCGACCCGGTGACGCGCATCGTCCATGAAATCAATGCCGAGCCCGCGGTCGAGGAATATGCGCGGCTGATCGGCACGACCGTGGCGGAACTCAGCCCCAACCACTTCGCGGCACACCCGCCGATGGTCCGCGCAGGCGGCGAATATTTCGTGCGATCGATCCAGACCGCGAACCCCGATGGTAGCCTCACCTTCTACTGCGCGATCGACGAGGGTATCGTCCTGACGTTGGGCGAAGCGACCGACATCATGCAGAATCTCCACGACCTGTTCGAAAATCTCGATCTTTCGGTCGGCGGGATCGACCGTATCCTCGGCTTCGACTGTGTCCTGAATAACGTCGAGGTTGAGCAGCGCCAATTGCGCAGCGCGGTATCGGCGCTGTTCGCAGATCGAGGTGTCGTTGGGTTCAATACGTACGGCGAGCAATATCACGCGCTGCACGTCAACCAGACTTTCAGCGGGCTGGCGATCGGGCGATGATCGCGGATACTGATGGGCATCGCGACGACCGGGTCGCCTCGCTCGAAATCCAGCTGGGGAAACTCGCGCGGATCAACGCGTCGCTGATGGGCCGGGTCGAGCGATCGACCGATCTGCGCGGCAACGCTTTTTCGGTGTTTGAGACCGCGATCTCGCTGGAGGGGAAGGTCCGTGAACGGACGGCGGACCTGGAACGCGCGCTCGGCGAACTCGCCTCGACCAACGCCGAACTCGCTCAGGCGACCGACGCCGCAGACAGTGCACGCCGCCGTTTGGGCGACGCGATCGAAACGATCAACGAGGGATTCGCGATCTTCGACGCGGACGATCGGCTGGTGCTATGCAACCAGACCTATTTGTCGCTTTGGCCCAAGGTCGCCGACCAGATCGTACCAGGTGTGCGCTTCGACGAGATTCTAGGCAAGATCGGCGAAACCAGCGGGATGCTCGGAGCGATGGTCGCACCCGATCGCTGGATATCGGAGCGTGGCGCGGCGCATGAGCTCGCTGAGGGTGGCCAGGTTATCGCGCTTGCCGACGGCCGCTGGATCCAGGTCAACGAGCGGCGCACAACCGAAGGCGGCGTCGTCGGCGTCTATACCGACATCACCGACATCAAGGCCGAGGATGCCCGATTGCGCGCGCGCGAGCTCGCCGAGCGCGCGGTCGTGTTGCAGGCGACGCTCGATGCGATGCCGCAGGGCGTGTGCGTGTTCGATCGTGAACGCGCGCTGCTTGCGTGGAACGATCCGCTGCTCGCGTTTCTCAAGCTGCAGCCGACGCGGGCAAGGCTGGAAATAGCGGAGCACGCCGCATTGATCCAGTGGTGCCGCACCGCGTTACCGCGTGCCGACGCTGCCGACACGCTTGGCTGGCTCGGCGAAGGAGAACCGGAAATCGTAGCAGTTCGCGCGCTGGAGGATGGCCGCAGCGTCGAGGTGCGACGATTGCCGATGCCGGGAGGCGGCATGGTGATGAGCTTCGACGACGTCACCGACCGGCTGCGTGCGGCGGCGGCGTTGCGCGAGACGAACGAGACGCTCGAACGCCGGGTGCAGGAACGCACTGCCGCGGTCGTCGCGGTCAATATGGAGCTTCAGCAGCAGGTCGCTGAACGCGTCGCCGCCGAGGCCGCGATGCGCGAGGCGAAGACCGCCGCGGAACAGGCGAACCTGTCGAAGACACGGTTCCTCGCCGCCGCGAGCCACGATCTCTTGCAGCCGTTGAACGCCGCGCGATTGTTTGTCTCGGCCTTGGCAACACGCCGATTGGCGCCGGCGAATCGGACGTTGGTCGAACAGACCGGCTCGGCGCTAGACTCGATTGAGGACTTGCTCGAAGCACTGCTGGAAATCTCGAAGCTCGACGCAGGCGCGGTAACGCCCGAGATCACTGACGTGCCGCTCGGCGAATTGATGCGCGCGCTGCACGCCGAGTTCGCGCTGGCGGCAAGCACGCGCGGGTTGACGCTGACTGTCGAGCCGACCACCGCCTGGGTCCGCACGGACGCGCGCCTGCTGCGACGAATCCTGCAGAACTTCTTGTCGAACGCGCTGCGCTACACCCGGCAGGGTGGCGTTGTGATGGCCGCACGGCACGAAGGAGCGCATGTCCAGATCGCGGTCACCGATACTGGTGCGGGGATCGATCCCACGCACCATGGTGAGATCTTCGAAGAGTTTCGCCGGCTGAACTCGGGGCATGAGCGTGGCATGGGTCTAGGCCTCGCGATCGTGCAGCGTGCCGGGCGAATGCTAGACCACCCGATCGGCGTGCGATCGGCGATCGGTCAAGGGTCGACCTTCTGCGTGACGGTGCCGCTGACAGTCGAGGGTACGCGTCAGATTTGCGCCGCCACCCCCGCCGCCCGCCGCGGGATCGCCGCGCGCACCGTGCTAGTAATCGACAACGAGGAAATAATCCTCGAAGGCATGCGGGCCGTACTGGAGGGCTGGGGTTGCGACGTCTTGACCGCGGTCGGTGGGTCCGAGGCGAGGGAAGCGATCGCCGCGTCTAGCGCACCGGTAGAGGTGATCCTGGCG
Source organism: Sphingomonas sp. FUKUSWIS1 (assembly GCF_000733135.1). NCBI lineage: Bacteria > Pseudomonadati > Pseudomonadota > Alphaproteobacteria > Sphingomonadales > Sphingomonadaceae > Sphingomonas > Sphingomonas sp. FUKUSWIS1. The sequence goes on along the minus strand of NZ_JPJC01000223.1, from coordinate 2,527 downwards.
GACTATCATCTGGGTAACGGCATGACCGGGGAAGTCGTCGTGGCCCAGTTGCGTACGTTGCTCGACCGGCCGACACCGGCGGTGATCATCACCGCGGACCGCGAACCGGACCTGCGCGACCGGTTGCTGGGTGCCGGTCTGCATGTATTGCAGAAGCCGGTGAAGCCGGCGCAGTTGCGGGCGTTGCTGGCGCGGCTGACAGGGTAGAACACGCAAAAGGCGATTGTCATCCCCCGGGGGGGGCGCCCGAAGGAGGGGGTGGCAAACGACCATCTCCGTTCCGTAACCTCCCCCTCAGTCGCGTTCGCGACACCCCCTTCTGGCAAGGGAAGGTTAAAAGCTCGAATGTCGGTAAACTTTAATCGGTCTCCTCAGTGCCGGGCCGCCAACGGTGCCGGCACGAAATTGATCTTGTTTGCCAGGATCACGGCTTGGGTCCTGCTATAAACGTTCAGTTTCGCCAGGATCGCCGAGACGTGCGCCTTCACCGTCGTCATCGAGACATCAAGTTCAAACGCGATCTGCTTGTTGAGCTTGCCGCCGACGACCAGCCCCAACACGACGCGCTGTTGCGGCGTCAACGTTTCGACGCGGCGGCGGATGTCGTCGAGTGCGACATTGTCCGCGCCGATAGTCCGGAATTCTTCCGGCATGAAGACGTCGCCCGCCAGGATTGACTGGATCGCCTCGACGATCGCGCTGCGCTTGAGCGACTTCGGGATGAACCCGGCCGCGCCGTTGGCAATCGACGCGCTGATCAAACCGCCCTCGCACGCACCCGATACGATCACGACGGGTACCGACGGGAACCGGTCGCGCATCTGGGCAAGTCCCGAAAACCCTTCGGCATCGGGCATGTTGAGATCGAGCAGGACGAGGTCGAAATCGCCTTCACGCTCGACGATTGCGATGGCCTCGGCGATCGACGACGCCTCGAACAATTCGCACTGATCGAACGCGACCGAGATGACGGTGCGGAGTCCGTCCCGTACGAGCGGATGATCGTCCGCGATTAGCACCCGTTCCACGTCATGCCCCCCTGCCCGCGGCTGGTGTACCGGCTCAGCGCGCGACAAGGAATGGGATGCCGCCTGCGACATCCCATTCTCGATCATCACGATTTTGGCAGCTTGAACACCCAGAGCGCACCACCCTGGTTGATATGCTGCACCGCCTTGGCGACCTCACCACCCCATAGCGGCACCGCGCCACCCCAGCCCGACATGACCGCGACGAACTGCTCGCCGTCCTGGGTCCAAGTGACCGGCGAACCGACCACGCCCGATCCGGTGTTGAACTTCCAGAGTTCCTTGCCGGTCTTCGCGTCGAATGCCTTCAGATAGCCCTCGGGCGTGCCGGTGAAGACCAAATTCCCCGCGGTCGCGAGCACCCCGCCCCACAGTGGCGCCTTGTTGTTGTATTCCCACGCGATCTTGCCGGTGGCGGGATCGATCGCGCGCAGCACGCCGATATGATCGGGGTACAGCGGCTTGATCGTGAAGCCCGCGCCCAGATAGGCCGCGCCCTTCTTGTACGCGATCGGCTCGTTCCAGATATCCATGCCCCATTCGTTGGAAGGCACGTAGAACATCCCCGTCTGGCCGCTATACGCCATCGGCATCCAGTTCTTGGCGCCGAGGAACGCAGGCGCGGAGAACACCGTCGTACCCTTTTCGGTCGAAGGCGGACCCGGACGGTTGGTATCGTCGAAGATGGGCCGGCCGGCCTTGGTATAGCCCTTTGCCCAGGTCGTCTTGGACACGAACGGATTGGCCGAGATGAACTTGCCGGTCGTCCGGTCTAGCACGAAGAAATAGCCGTTGCGATTAGCTTGCGCGCCAAGCTTCATCATCTTGCCGCCGATCTTGGCATCGAACGGGATGAACTCGTTCACGCCGTCGAAATCCCAGCCGTCGTGCGGCGTATACTGGTAATGCCATTTGATTTCGCCGGTGTCGGCATCGATCGCCAGCGTCGACGAGGTGTAGAGATTGTCGCCCGGCCGCAGATGGCTGTTCCAAGGTGCCGGGTTGCCGGTACCGAAAAAGAGCAGATTGGTGTCGGGATCGTAGGTGCCGCCCAGCCATGGCGCGCCGCCGCCAGTCTTGTACTGATCGCCCTGCCAACTCGCGTTGGTCTTGCCGGTGATCGTTGAGTCCTTGCCGTTGAGCGAGCCCATATTGCCTTCGATCGTCGGCCGCGACCAGACCAGCTCGCCGGTGTTGACGTCGCGCGCCTCGACTTTGCCGATGACGCCGAACTCACCGCCCGAATTGCCATAGATCACCTTGCCCTTGACGATGATCGGTGCCGCGGTGTTCGAGTAACCCGCCGCGTAATCCTGCAGCGTCTTGTTCCAGATCACCTTGCCGGTGTTGCGGTTGAGCGCGACCATGTGCGCGTCGAGCGTCGCGAAGATGATCTTGTCGCCGTAGATCGCCGCACCGCGGTTGACCACGTCGCAGCAGGGCATAATGCCGTCGGGCAGACGCGCGTCGTATTGCCACTTCTCTTCGCCGGTCTTCGC
>NZ_JPJC01000222.1:5505-7541 GCF_000733135.1 Sphingomonas sp. FUKUSWIS1 | reverse complement strand
GCGCGGCCCGCTGCAGGCGCAATGGGTCGATGCGCGCGACATCATCGCGGAGGGCGCGACGCTCGGCCTGCTCGCGGTCCGTCAGGCCGGAGCGGAGCTGAAGGTCAGTATCGCGCCCGATCTCGGCGAATTGTGGATCGATGCGATCCAGATCCAGCAGGTCCTGCTCAACCTGATCGCCAATGCGGCCGATGCGGTGTCCGACACGGCGGTCCGCGTGATCGATCTGCGCGCCGTCTCGGGGCCGGACGGGCAGTGCACGATCACCGTCTCGGACACCGGCCCCGGCATCGCACCCGGCCAGGAACAGGCGATCTTCGCCCCGTTCCGCACAAGCAAGCCCCATGGTCTCGGTGTCGGGCTCGCCATCTGCCGCGCGATCGTCGACGCGCATGAGGGGACGATCACTGCCGCGACGAACAGCGGCGGCGGCGCGACCTTCCGCGTCTCGTTGCCGCAACGTCCTGGTATCGGGTCCAGTGGAGAAATGGTCGCCCATGCCGCGTGACCGGCCGATCTACATCATCGATGACGAGCCCCAGATGTGCCGCTCGCTCGAAATGCTCCTCGCGCTGGAGGATTTCGAGACCCGATCCTTCCCCAGCGTCGAGGCGTTCTTCCACGACCTCCCGCGGCTTCCGCCCGGGATCATCCTCAGCGACGTCGCGCTGGGCGGCCTCAGCGGTCTCGAGCTGTTGCAGACCCTCCCATCGCTCGACCGGTCGGACCCGGTGATCCTCGTCACCGGTCACGCGGATATCCCGATGGCGGTAGCGGCGATGAAATCGGGCGCCGCCGACCTGCTCGAAAAGCCGTTCGAGGCACAGCGGCTGCTCGGCGCGGTGGCGGCGGTCCGCGACCGGATCCTGCAGTCGACCCTGCGCGAGCAGCGCCTCGCCTCGCTCTCGCACCGCGAACGCCAGGTCCTGCGCCAGATCGTCGAGGGGCTGACCGCGAAACAGATCGCGACGCGGCTGGATATCAGCCCGCGTACGGTGGAAACCTACCGCGAGCATCTCATGCGCAAGACGGGCGCGACCAGCCTGGCGCAGCTCGTCCGGTTCGCGGTCGAGGCGCGCGTCACGTGCGTGCCGTTGTAAGAAACAGGTGATCTTAGGCTATGCTTAACCCCGCCGCCCCATAGCGCAGTCGCAGGGAGACCGTGGCTATGGTACTGGAACAATACAGTTTTGATAATGTCGCGCTGCCCGAGCTCGACACGATGCGCGTCGAGGACCGCGACACCCTGCCGTTCGGGGTGGTCGGGTTTAATGCCGACACGCTCGTCCAGGTCTATAACGCGACCGAGGCGCGGATGTCGGGCCTGGATCCCGCGACCGTGATGGGCGTGCCGTTCTTCGATGCGGTGGCGCAGTGCATGAACAATTTCATGGTCGCGCAGCGGTTCGAGGACGAGCCCGAGATCGACGACATCGTCCCCTATGTCCTGACGCTGCGGATGCGCCCGACCAGGGTCCGGCTGCGTCTGCTCGCGACACCCGGCATTGCGCGCCGCTATATCCTCATCGAACGCTAAGCCGCTTCGATGAGCGATAGGTCGAGCGAGGAAGAGCTTCTCGAGTTTCTGTACGCCTGCCCCGTCGGCCTGATCGAGTGCGACAGCAGCGGCGCGATCGCGATGATGAACCCGCACGCGATGCAGCATCTCCTGCCGCTCGCCGGGGCCCGCGATCCCGGTAACCTGTTCGCCGCGCTCGAACATCATGCGCCCGAATTGCGCAGCATCGTCGCGGCCTATGCGCCGGCGACGGGCCGGATCTGCGACGGCCACCGGATCTTCGTCGATCTCGCCACGCGTCGCCGCGGTACCGCGCCCAAGGTGCTGGCGTGCACCCTGGTCAAGCTCGGCCCCGATCGGCTGATGGCGACGCTGTCCGATATCAGCGAACAGGTCGCCCAGGAGGCGCGGCTGCGTCAGGCGGATACCTGGTTTGCCACCCTGCTCGACAGCGTCAGCCATTATGCCGCGCTGACGATCACGCCCAGCGGCGAGATCCAGTCCGCCGACGCCTGCT
>NZ_JPJC01000222.1:5285-5440 GCF_000733135.1 Sphingomonas sp. FUKUSWIS1 | reverse complement strand
CGCCCGCCAGACCGGACACGACGCCGCCGACGTCATCGGACGCCACCTCGCCGAGATTGGCGGGAGCGAGGCGAGCGGCGGCGATCTTCGCCTGGACGAGCAACTGCTGATCGCCGCGCGCGAAGGCTGGCATCTTCAGGAAGGATGGCAGCAGC